>PEWR01000122.1:34118-37635 GCA_002779395.1 Ignavibacteriales bacterium CG07_land_8_20_14_0_80_59_12 | reverse complement strand
CAGTCCGGTAGAGCGACTGTGCCGCAAACTCGGTGTTGGGGAATTCCGATACCACCTGTTCGTAATAGCCGACGGCTTCCGAGGCGTTCGCGTTCGACTCCCGGACGTCACGGGCAGGCTCCCTCCCCGCGCCGGAATCGGCTGCCGCGGCCAGCTCCTCCACCGCACGCGCATAACCGAAGAGAGCCTGCGGACGAAGATTCGATTTCGGGTGGTCGTCGATGACGAGCCTGTAGGCCCTACGAGCGGGCTCGTACGCCTTCTCATGAAGCGTCCGCTCGGCGAACGAGAATACCTCCGCGCCCTCCCGGTTCGTGAGCCGGTCGATCGCACGGCTCACCTCGAATGCCTCATCGTACTGCTTTCCCTCCATATAGAGCCATCCAAGGAGGTACTGGAGGGAGAGATCCGATGCATGGTCACGGGCCATCTCATGCGCCACCTGGAGTGCCGCCGCAAGAGCTTCAGGACGGTTCGTATACGAGGCGATGCGCGACTCGACGAAGCCAAGCTGGTTCGGATCGCGGAGAAGCAAGCCAACATACTCGCTTGTCGCGTCGCCGAATCTCAGGAGAGCGCTGTAGAGGTACCCAAGGTCGTCCGCAAAGAGGGAGGCATCGCCGGACTCACGACGGGCGCGGAGATAGAGCTCGGTCGAACGTTCAAAGAGCCTGTTCTCGATGAGGTAGCCTGAGATGATCCGGTAGGTCGATTGGTTCCGCGGACTCACTGCGATCGCCCGGTTCCACTCCTCGAACGCCTCCTTCTCCTTCCCGGCACGGTAGAGGACGGTCCCCAGCATCCCCATTAGGTTGACGTCGTTCGGCGAAGCGGCGAGGCGGTCCCTGATGAGCCCGGCAGCGTGGTCGTACAGCTTCACCCGAAGGTACGCCCGCTGAAGCCCTTCGAAGTAGACAAGATTCTCAGGATGGAGCCTGTGCAGCTCCTCGAACGCCCTCACCGCGTTTTCGTAGTCTCCCGACTCCTCGAAACTCTTCGCGAGCGTATACTTCAACGCTTCAACGCCGGGAGCCTTGGACCCCGGAGATACCTGTGCGAACAGCATAGGGAGAGGCGCAGAGAGGAACAAGAACGCAACTGCCATTCGAATCCACATCACGCTGACCACCTCCCGCAGAGATGAACTCATACCGCAATCGGATATGTTCCGTACTTCTTGCACGACGTGACCATCGCGACGAAGTTCTCGGTCCTCACGTATTCCGGCACACTGTTCGACGAGCCAAGGCAGTACCCCCCGCCGGGCGCAACCGTCCTGAGCTTCTCCTTGACTTCAGCCTCGACCTCCTCGACTGTTCCGCGCGTGAGCGTGTAGGAAAGGTCGATGTTCCCGATGACGCAGAGTGCGTGGCCGTACCGCTTCTTCACTTCGACAATGTCCATCGCCTTCGGCTCAATCGGATGGATGGCGTCGACGCCGCTTGCGATAATGTCGTCGAACACGGGCCAAAGGACACCGTCGCTGTGATACATGAACGGCTTGCCGTGCTTTCTCGCCAGCTCACCGATCCTCTTCAGCCATGGGAAGAAGTACTTCCTCAGGAGAGGCGGCGAGAGCATGAGGCCCGATGCGTATGCGATATCGTCGCTGTACCAGAGAACCTTCACGACCTCCATCTGCACCATGGTCTCGAACATGCTGTAGATGACGTTGCCGACCTTCTCGAAGAGCCGCTCGAGGAGCCCGGGGTCCTCGTAGAGCGCGATTGAGAAGTTCTCGAAGCCCATGAGTTCCCACACAAGCGTGAAGATGTCGCCGTACTGCCCGATCACCGTCATCCCGTCCGGCAAAACTCTCCTGATCTCTTCGAAGCGGGAATAGTCGATGTAGCTCACGTCGGGGAAGACGTACCGCTCGAGCTCCGCTTCGTTCGTGATGACACCCTGATGCTCGTCTGCCCATGTCCGGGTGCCGTCGGCCCCGACGAGGTTTGTCTCCTTCGGCCCACCTTCCGAAAAAATCTTTGCAGGATTCATGTCGACGACCGGTTGAAGCTTCACGTAATCGTAACCGGCGGTCAGGGCAAAATCCACTTCGTCCTTCACCGATTGAACGCTCCGCCCGAGCACCTCTGACTTGATTTTCACGGCGATCCCGAGCTCGACAAGAGGAACACGGTCGGCTTCCCCCTGGTGCCTTAGCGTCCTGATCAGGCGTTCATAGCTGGGGGTCCAGGTCATCGACCTACCTCCCCCCTTTGCCGCCCGATGAGTCCGGCTGCTTTGCATTGTTGTGCCTTTGGCCCTTATGGAAAACAACATCCTCGATGCTGTACGTTCCGAGGCAGGGCGCCTCCATGAACCCGTGCCACGCCGCCTCCGCGTACTTGCCGCTTTCGAGGACATAGAAGAGCCAGTCGTTCGTGTACCGCGGGTCTTCCTGCTCGAAGCCGCTCCCGATGTGGATGAGCCATTCCTTGTTGCATACCTCCTGTGCCCCGACCGCCGGAGCGATGATGATCGGGAGGCCGAGCGCGGTGTAGAACGAGAGCTCGCTCGGTTTCGTCCAGAGGATGTCCGTCGTCCGGAGCGCCTCGCTTGCAGAGGCGAAGTAGGTTCGCTTGTCTATCGCAAAGCGGATTCGGACATTCTCGCACGTCTCGCTATCGATGCCGATGAGTTTCAGCTCCTTCTTGAAGTACGCAGCCACGTCGAGACGGGTGCCAGCAGCGAGGTTGACGGACATCTCGCCTTTCAGGATCCGATCCTTGAGAGAAGCAACAATTTGCACGCCGATTTCGGCAAGTGCTCCTGCACCCCCGACCATATACGTAAGCGTAAGGGGGTGGGAGCTCTTCCGCTTGATCCCCCGCGGGCCCAGGTGCTGGAGGATCACGGCACGTTCTTCGGTGAGGAACTTCCGCTTCGGATCGAGGTTCGGAAGCCGGTCGGCAAGGTCCTGCTTGAGGGTTTTCTTACCTAGTCCGCCGATGTTCTCCTTGGGAAGAGGGAAACCGGTAAGGACGATCCGCTCATCGGGGACACCGTATGCCCTAAGTCTCATCACGGCGTGGCGGCTCGAGGCGAGGTAAGTGATCTTCGACGCGGCGGGCTTGTCGGAAACCCACACCCTGTTAATGTCCGTGTCGGTGACCACGCAGTAGACCTCGTCGAGACCGAGGTACTCCGCGGCGAGGGCAGGGATGAAGTGCGTCGCAATGAACGGAAGCTTCTCCTTCCGCACATAGTCGATGAGACTGCTGCAGAGCCCCCGGTGCACAATCCAGTTCTTCACCTGAAGGACGGAAAGGGTCGGATGATGGTCCACCCTGAAGGGATAGAACGGCCCGATGTGCTGCAGCTTGTCATACAGTCCAAACGTCAGGCGGCCCAGGACGGGGATTGCTCTCAGTCGCGAGACGGTCTCATAGAAGACCCTGGAGAACTTCCAGATCCTTCTCTCCCGCGGGGAGATGATGCGGTCGCTGTTGGCCGTGATGATCCTCTCAAAGGCGATATCTTTGAGCGGAAAAGCGGCACGTTGATGTCCGTACCC
>PEWR01000122.1:0-33950 GCA_002779395.1 Ignavibacteriales bacterium CG07_land_8_20_14_0_80_59_12 | reverse complement strand
AAACCAATGCAAACGGCACGGCGGGATCGAGTCTGCCTTGCAAGGGGGAATGGAGGGGGAAGGCGAAGGCGCGTCTCTCGGGGGAAGAAGGAACGGAACGGGAGCGGGGATAGTCGGTTTAGAGTTGTTGGCTGCCGGCCGGGGAGGCCGCCGGTGGAGGAAAGGATTCCTTGTTTCGAAGAGGGGCTTTTGGTAAATTTTTTTTTATGCGTGGAACCGGATGGACTCAGCGGCTCGGGGAGAAGCGTGCCGGAGTGGAATTCATCTCCTTTCGGCGAAGACCATGGACGGATTGAATCCTCCTTCGCGCACGGTGCGTCCAATCATTGCCGGCGCCACAAGAAGCTCGAGAATCGAAAGAAGGCGATGAAGCGGATCGCGGTTCTTGGTTCGACCGGTTCCATCGGTCGAAGCAGTCTCGATGTCATAGGGAGTCTCCCGGACGAGTTCCGCGTGAGCTGTCTCAGCGCACAGAAGAGTGTCTCCCTGCTCCATGAGCAGATCGAGCGGTTCCATCCCTCATGCGTTGTCGTCGCCGACCGCCGTGCCGCCGCCGAGCTCCGCTCGAGACTCGCTTCATCCTCTCACCACGGCACGACCATGGTCCTTGACGGCGAGAGCGCGCTTACGGAGGTCGTCCAGCGTGACGACATCGATCAGGTCATCGTCGCACTCGTCGGGTTTTTGGGTCTTCAGCCGACGATCGCCGCCCTCCGCGCGGGAAAGACAGTCGCTCTGGCGAACAAGGAAACGCTCGTTGTGGGAGGGGAGCTTATAACACGGCTCCTCAGAGAGACCGGCGGAACACTCCTCCCTATCGACAGCGAACACAGCGCAATTCTTCAGTGCTTCGCCGGTGAATCGAGAGAGAGCATCGCGAACCTCATCCTCACCGCTTCCGGCGGCCCGTTCCTCCGAACTCCCACGCATCTCCTCTCTAGGGTGACGTCGGAGCAGGCGCTTCAGCACCCGAATTGGTCAATGGGGCGGAAGATCACGATCGACTCGGCCACGCTCATGAACAAGGGTCTCGAGGTCATCGAGGCGCACTACCTGTTCGGGTTCCCCGCAGAGAGGATCCAGGTGGTGATCCATCCTCAGTCGATCGTCCATTCGATGGTCGAGTTCATCGACGGATCGATAAAAGCGCAGCTCGGGTTGCCTGACATGAAGATCCCGATCCAGTACGCCCTCACGTACCCCGCGCGGACACATTCGAGGTTCCGTAGACTTGACTTCACGACTCTTCCCCCGATGACCTTTGAACGCCCGGACCTGGAGAAATTCCGCTGTCTTGCTCTTGCCTATGAAGCCCTCCGCGCGGGAGGAACGATGCCGGCTGTCCTCAACGCAGCGAACGAGGTCGCTGTAGAATTGTTCCTTGACGGCGCGATCCGGTTCACGGATATCCCTGCCATCATCGAGTCTGCCCTCGCGGCTCACGATTCCGTCCCGGCAGACGGGCTCGAGACGCTTATCGCCGTCGACCGAGAGACACGGCAGGCAGTCCGCGAAGAGTATACAGTCCATCACTAACCAGGGCAACAGCACATGGGAATTCTCATGACGCTCTTCTACTTCATCATCACGATCGGGGTCCTCGTCTTTATCCATGAGTTCGGCCACTTCATTACGGCCAAGCTCAGCGGCATGCGTGTTGACAGGTTCTCCATCGGGTTCCCGCCTCGCGCGTTCGGGAAGAAGATCGGCGATACCGACTACTGCGTCTCCTGGATCCCGATCGGCGGCTACGTGAAGATCGCGGGGATGATCGACGAGAGCATGGATACGGAATTCCTCCGCCACGAGCCTCAGCCGTGGGAGTTCAGGGCGAAATCGACGCCGAAGAAGCTCCTCGTCCTCTCCGCGGGCGTCGTCATGAACGTTCTCCTCGCCATCGCCATCTTCTGGGGAATCAACCTGAAGCAGGGGAAGTCAATCCGCGAGACAACAGAGATCGGCGTAGTGGTTCCGAAGAGCGCCGCGGCGGACGCGGGACTTCAGGCGGGCGATCAGATCCTTACCATCAACGGGAAGCCGGTCCATGACTGGGACCAGGTGCAAAGCCTTGTCTACCTCGAAAACATCGGCAACGACCTCGCGCTCACCGTCGCGAGGAACGGCTCCGAGCAGACGGTGACAATTCCGAGAAAAGCCCTCGCGGCATCGCCGGAGGAGAGGGTCGGCATCCTCCCGGCATACACCGCCGTCCTCATCACGAATGTGGAACCGAACCAGCCGGCGGCGCAGATGGGGATCAGGCCGAGCGACCTCATCACGCAGATCAACGGCATACCAGTTACGAATACGGGTCAGGTGATCGACATCGTGAGTGCCGGTGCAGGGAAGAAGATCATCGTTCGGTACAAGCGCGGTGAGCAAGAGCTGGCAGGGACGGGAACGGTCAGAAAGGATGCGCGAATCGGGATCGGGCTTGTAGACGCGTACACCGGCCCGGTACGGCACGAAGCCTATAACGTTTTCACGGCCATCCCGGAAGCGGTGAAGGGTGCCGCGGAGGCAACGCGGCTTTTTGTGAAATCGATCTGGCAGATCATCGTCGGAAAGATCCCCTTCTCAAAGGCGGTGGGCGGGCCAATCAAGATCGCACAGTACGCAACCCAGAGCGCCGAAATAGGATTTGTCAGCTATCTCAGTTTCATGGCGCTTCTCAGCATGAGCCTTGCGCTTCTTAACATCCTTCCCTTTCCCGGACTTGACGGCGGACATTTTGTGATGGTCCTCATCGAGCGAATAACCGGAAAGGAGATCCCCACAAAGATCAAGGTCGTCGTCCAACAGGTCGGCTTCTACCTCCTCCTCCTCTTCATGGCCTTCGTGCTCTATAACGATATTGCCAACCTGTAGGTCCGGGATCGAGCGGCGAAACGCGGAGGGCGGCCTTTCACAGCGCCGCCCTTCTCCATTTCGCCAGCCCGACTGCCCTCCCTACCACCTCATCGAAACAAACACCGATTGCTGTGTCGAGAAGAGCCGGGAGGTGTCTTCGGGCATACCCCGCTCGCTGAGGGGAAGCGTGGAGAATTCATAGTAGCGCCCCTTCCCTGCGAACACGATCACCCTGACGAGGTCCTTCCCGTTCGGGGCGTATTCGTACGATGCGTACTTCTCCCCTCTTCGTTTGAACGTCTCTGGCTCGGCGACGATGCGGAAACCGTCCGGGGAGTGGAGTCTCTTCAGAGCGAGGCTCACTTCCGCGACCGCCTTGATGCCGTCCTCTTCGATGCGCTTTCTTTCGTCCGGTTCCACATTGATCTCGCGCAGCCCCATCGTGGCGGCGTAGTCGTCGCGCACAAACCAGAGGAGAAGCTGGGGTGCGACGACGGAATCGGTGGCCGCGAACCACCCTTCGGGGACATTCGCCGAGATATTCCCATCGAGGGACTTCACAGTCTCGGCTGTCAGAGGCTGAGGAGTCTCATACTTTGGAGCCGCGCATCCGCCGGCAAGTAAGGAGACGACGGCTGCGCCGATGACAAACGAGAGGAGGTGTTTCATTCAGGTCTCGCAAAACGTGGTTCTTCAAGCGTGAGACGAAGTGAGATGCGGTGAGTACCGCCGAGGTCATCCTCTTTCCCGAATCGCGCAAACGCGTAGTCGATGTCGAGTTTCGGGAGGTGAATACCGGCCCCCACTGTGAGCTGCTTCACATCTGTGTATCCGACGCGGACGGCGACGGTCTGCTTGTACGAGAATTCCGCTCCGAGGCGCGGATCTGCGCTCACCGGGCCGACATGCATCATGGCAGAATACTTCCGCCCTTCGAATCGAAGGTCAAGATCGAGCGCGGGTGTAAGGGTGCCGCCGAAGAGATCCCATGCGTATGCTGTGCCGATCTTCAACGTCGGGGTGATGAGCTCCTTCGTGCCGGTATTCCAGGCGACAAGCGTCGTCGTGACATCCTGCACATTCACGCCGACACGCAGCCGCTCACGGTACGTGTAGAGGATGCCGGCATCGAATCCGATTCCGTTTGCCGTCCCGTCTGCGATCGAGTGGTGAATGAACTTCACATTGCCGCCGTACGTGAACGAAGGGGATTCGCGTTTCGCGTAGGAGACGATCCCCGCCCACTGCGCTGCATTGAAGTAGGTGATCTTCGAGTAGTCGAGCCGCTCCGCATTGTCGAGATTGGCATTCCCGTTGTTGTCGATGAGTGCATTCCTCGTGTTGGGGATCCCGTCCACACCGAGCCTGATGATGCTGAGACCGACGGTCTCGTCCTTTCCGAGCGGGATGGCGGCAGCGCCGTAGTCATAGTTTACCAGACTGCCGAACCGCTCGTCGTGCATGAGGATGAACTGCGGATACTTCATGAGGGCAAGACCGGCCGGGTTCCAATACGCGGCGGTCACATCGGTCGCCACGGCTACCGCAGCGCCTCCCATGCCGAGAGCGCGGCCTCCGATGCCGATGGCAAGGAACTCACCCCCGTATCTTCCGATGCGGATCTCCCCCGCAGCCGCAATCGATACCGTCGCGGCCACCAGTATCGCCGTCCACACGCTTCGATGCATGTTCACCCCTCCAATGGTTCTGCGCCGAATTCCCGGATGATCGTCTGCTCTATCGGATGAAGACCCTCGGAGCCGCCCGCCGGCGGCGCCTGCGTTCCGGACGACCCATGGGGGGAGACCGGACGCTCGGCATATTCGAAATCAAGGAGAAGCTTCGTGCCGGCGACCGTCTGGAGCCGCTCCGTGAGCCACTGCTTCTCTTTCTTCAGGCGTGCGAGGTGGAGCTTGTCCGGCACGGTGACCCGAAGAACACCGTCCACGACACCGGCGATACGCGCCTCGTCGAGAATCATCCCCAGGTGGATCTTATCCTTGCGCACGACGTCAACAAGAGAGTTCCACTGCGGGAGTACCGCCTCCGCGTTCGCGGGATCCGGAGGGCCGCTCACCATCGGCACCTTCGGCGGGTCCGCTGCGGGGGATAGAGCCTCGCGTCGAGCGTGAGCGGTCTCACCGATCGCTGCAGCCGAAGGGATTCCCTCCCCGGCCGCCCGGGTGGGTGTATCCTTTGGCTTCCCGGACGAACGCAACGCGCCTCCGGTCGACTCCGGACGGTCAGCAGGTGCGGTGTTCCCGCCCTCCGGGCCGGAACTGCCCCCTGTGAGACGCTCTATCCTTTCGATGAGAGGCTGGATCTCAACCGCCCGGTCGAATTTTGCGAGCTGAACAAAGCACGCTTCGAGTCTGAACCTCGGCTGCGGAGCCCACCGCACCGCGTTCTCGGCCTCCACGATGAACGTGATGAGCCGCAGCAGGTCTTCTTCCGAGAACTCCCGTGCCTCCTCCGCATACCGTACACGGACCTGGGGCGAGACTTCGAGGAGCGATGCATCGCCGGTAGCGGCACAGATGAGGAGGTTCCGCAGGTGTTCGGCCGTGCAGTTGAGGAACTCGCGGATATCGTAGCCGCGGTCCACAATCTCCGCGGCAAGTGCGACAGCCTCCTTGGTGTCGCGTTGTTTTACAAGATCCGTCACCCTGAAGAAGAAAGCTTCGTCGACGACGTTAAGGACTCGATTCGTGTCCTCTGCACGGATGGTTTCGCCGCAGAAGGACGCAACCTGGTCGAAGATGCTCTGGGAGTCCCGCATCGACCCCTCCCCTTTCTTCGCGATGCGTAGGAGCGATTCCTCGTCGATGGTGATCGCCTCGTTCTGCGAAATGAACCGAAGCCGCTCCACGATCTGCTCGACAGGGATGCGCCGGAACTCGAACCGCTGGCATCGGGAGAGGATCGTGCTCGGGACCTTGTGGACTTCCGTGGTAGCGAAGATGAAGAGGACCTGCGACGGCGGCTCCTCGAGCGTCTTGAGGAGTGCGTTGAACGCCTCCTTTGTCAACATGTGGACTTCATCGATGATATAGATCTTGCGCTTCCCCTTCACCGGCGCATAGCGTGCAGACTCCCTGAGGTTCCTGATCTCATCAATCCCGCGGTTCGAGGCGCCATCGATCTCAATGACGTCGAGACTCCGTCCACCCGTGATCTCCTGGCACATGTCGCATTCATTGCACGGGTTTGCCCCGCGTGGAGAGCGGCAGTTGACGGCGCGCGCAAGGATTCGCGCCATCGTCGTCTTGACCACGCCGCGAGGTCCGCTGAAGATATAGGCATGGGCGAGCCGGTCAAGGCGGATTGCGTTCGAAAGCGTGGTGGCAATGTGCTGCTGTCCGAGGACATCCTCGAATACCATCGGCCGCCACTTCCGCGCCGTGACAATATAGCTCACGATGCCGCCCTCCGTGCCGTCCGTTCCCCCCGCGCACGCGCGAAGACGTGTGCAATCGCGTCAACGATCGTGTCGATGAGGATGATCGTGAGCCCCTCTTTCACGCGCGGCTGGATCTCCGCAAGGTCTTTCTCGTTTTCGCGGGGAATGAGGACCGTCCGGATGCCGCTCCGCTGCGCGGCGAGGAGCTTTTCGTTCAACCCGCCAATTGCAAGGACGCTGCCGCGGAGCGTGATCTCCCCCGTCATGGCGACACTGCTGCGGACCGGTTTCTCGAGCGCCGCGGAGAGAATCGCCATTGCCATCGTGATCCCCGCGGACGGGCCGTCCTTCGGGATCGCCCCCTCCGGGACGTGGATATGGATCTCATTCCCCTTTGAGAAGTCCGGATCAACGCCGAGTTTCCTCGCGTTCGAGCGGATGAAGCTGAGTGCGGCTTGCGCGGATTCCTTCATGACATCGCCGAGATGTCCCGTCAGGGTAAGCTTCTCAGGACCGCGCATGACTGTCGCCTCGACCGTGAGGATTTCCCCGCCGACACTCGTCCATGCGAGTCCGGTCACAGAGCCGACACGGTTTCGCTTCTCCGCCGCGCGGCTCCGGAAGCGCGGGACGCCGAGGTACGACTCAACCTTTGCAGCATCGATGATGATCCTGCGCCGTTCGGAGCGCTTCCGGCCTGAGTTTCGAGTCTCGACGATCTCCTTCGCCGACTTCCGGCAGACGGACGCGATCTCACGCTCGAGGTTCCTCACACCCGCCTCCCGCGTGTACTCCCGCACGATCTTTCGGATGACGCCGTTGCGGAACACGACGTCATCCCGGCGCAGGCCGTGCTCGGCAAGCTGCCGGGGGAGGATGTGCCGTTCTGCGATCTCGATTTTCTCGTATTCGAGGTAACCGGGAAGCTCAATGATCTCCATCCGGTCCTGGAGAGGCAATGGAATGTTGTCCCGCACATTCGCCGTCGTTATGAAGAGGACCGAGGAAAGATCGTAGTCGACATCCAGGTAGTGGTCCGCAAAGGCAACGTTCTGCTCCGGGTCGAGAACTTCGAGAAGCGCGGCTGACGGGTCGCCGCGGAAGTCCATACTCATCTTGTCGACCTCGTCGAGGAGCATAACCGGATTCACGACACCGGCGCGCCGCATCGACTGGATAATCTTCCCGGGCATGGAGCCGATGTACGTACGGCGGTGACCGCGGATCTCCGCTTCATCGCGGACGCCGCCAAGCGAGATCCGCACGAACTTCCTCCCCATCCCTCGGGCAATCCCTTTCGCAAGAGAGCTCTTCCCCACCCCCGGTGGGCCGACAAAGCAGAGGATCTGCCCTTTCATCTCCTTCACAAGGTTGAGGACGGCGATGTGCTCAAGGATCCGTTCCTTCGGTTTCTCGAGGCCGAAGTGATCCTCCTCAAGGATCTCCCGTGCATGCTCGATGTCGAGATTGTCCTTCGTCCTCTTCGACCAGGGTGCTGCGATGAGCCAGTCAACGTAGTTCCTTAGGACGGTCGACTCGGGGGAAAGCAGCGGAGTTCTCTTCAGCTTCCCGAGCTCCTCGAGCGCTTTCTCTTTCACCCCCTTCGGCATCTTCGCCCGCAGGATATCGTCGCGGAGCTTCTGGTATTCCGGTGTCGACTCATCATCTCCGAGTTCATCCTGAAGGATTCGGATCTGCTCCTGGATGAAGTACTTCCTCTGGTTCTTCTGGATATTCTCGTGGACCTTCCCATCGATCTCCCGCTCGATCTTCAGGATGTCGATCTCACGGTTAAGGATACGAATGATCTCGTAGAGCTGCTCATGGAGGTAGATGTGCGAGAGTATCTTCTGCTTCACTTCTACCGCCTGAAGGAGATTGGCCGCCATGTAGTACGTCCTGCGGAGAGGATCCTTTGTATTATCGAAGGAGAGAAGCACCTCGCCAGGGATGTTCCGGTTCAGCTGGACGTACTCCGTAAAGAGGGAGGACGCGTGACGAAGGAGCGCTTCGAGATCCGGCGTCATCTCGACTGGAGACATGTTGACCGTAACATCGGCTTCGAGGAAATTCCTCTCTTTGACGAAACCGCTCACGATCGCTTGCGCGACGCCGTCAACCAGGACTTTCAGGAGTCCATTCGGGAGTTTGAGGACCTGGACAATCTTCGCAACAGTTCCCTCACGGTGGATGTCGCTGCTAGACGGCTCCTCAACATGCGGATCCTTCTGCGCGAGAAGAAGGATATACCTGTTCCGCTCGAGCGCCTCATTCGCCGCCCGCAGTGACGACTCCCTGCCGATGAGGATAGGGAACATCATGAACGGAAAAATCACAACGTCGCGGAGGGGAAGCACCGGCAGTCGCCCGGGGAGGTTCGTCTCCGTCGTTTCGGATTGAGAAGCAGACGACTCGTCGGCCATCAAGAATCTAAAGCCCCACTCATTGAAAGAAAAAGCGGGTTACCCCGCTACCATGGGCGCATTCGAAGACTCCCACGTAAAACGCACGCCGAAGAAAAATATACGCTCCAGGGACTTCTTTTCCAACGACTCTGTCACGAGCTCGGAAGCGGCGCCGGAGGGGGCGGCACCATCGATCCCGCCTTCGGCTTGAAGACAACGTAGCCTATGAGTCCGCCAAGCAATCCAAAAAGCACGTCGAGGACAAGCGAGGTGAAGAAACTGACCATGAGTGAAACGGCGTTGAGAGGCGACCCAAGCGACTCACGGATCGAATCCCAGATTTCGGGGGGAAGCTCAGTCGCCCACCGCTCAAAGAGTGACCCCATCAGCCGCGCTTCGAAGTTCCCAAACGCGAGCCGGATGCCGGAGGAAAGGATGACTCCGAACACCGCACCGAACACGCCTGCGAGGAGCCCCACAATGGCCGCGTCTCCCGCCGTGAAGGGGAGCGACGGATCGCCGGTCTCTTTGCGGTAGAAAAAAACGGCGAGGAATCCGCCGAGCATGATCCCGGCACAGCAGAGGCAGTTGATCAGGTTGAGGCCGGGGATTCCGGAGATGAGAGCCATGATGATGCCGCCGTACAACGCAGGCATAAGCTTGTCAGGTTTCGAATTCATGCTGTTGCTCCGCAGAGTTGTTGAAGAGGTCCCCTGCCGCCTCACGCAGAGGCGGGAGAATGTAGAGAAGGAGCGTAGCGCCGCCGATGAAGCCGGTGACGGACCGCGTTACGAACGACGGCGACCAAAACATCGAGATGCCGGTAAGCGCGTCCGCAGCCATGGGGAGGATGCCGAGGAGGAGCCCAAGACGGGGGAGATCCCGGAGCCTCGCGTAGCCGAAGAGGGGGAAGAAGAGGAGTCCCGCGAGAAAGCCTGCGTACACCATGGTGCAGCGGGAGCAGACAGCCAGCTTGTGACCGAGGAAGTGAAATGAACGGGCATCGAGCTGATGGCACGTTTTCCCGAAGAAGGAGTAGAGAATCGCGCCCAGGTCACCCGCGGCTCCTGTTGAGCGCGCGAGTGCGGGAGCGAGCACGATGAGTGCAAGCCAGACGAGAACACCGACGAGGAGAAGCACATAAACGGTCGTACCGATCCGGTCCCCGCGCATGACGGCCATCTCACCTGGGGAATGCATAGTTGAGGATCTTGTAAACGAGCTTCGCCGCGAGGAGGTTCGGCGCGTGGAACCCAGGAATTGGGGCAAGCTCCACAACATCGGCACCGATGATCTTCTTCCGCGTCCCCACTTTTCTCAGCAGCCGCATCGTCTCGTCCCAGAGGAGACCTCCCGGTTCCGGTGTCCCCGTCGACGGCATGATGGACGGATCGAACGCGTCAAGATCGAACGTGATGTAGACCGTATCGCCGAGCTTCTCGATGACGGCCTCGTCCCATCCTCTGAGAAAACGCGTGTACTTCCCACCGCGAAGCTCATGCGCATAGAATGTATTGACTCCGTGCTCCTTGATGAACTCCGCTTCTTCAACAGCCTGTGCCCGTACGCCGACCTGTACAACCCTCCGCGGGTCGACGAACTCGCAGATCCGCGCCATGGCAGACGCATGGCTGAACGCGTTCCCTTCATACGACGGTCGAAGGTCAGAGTGGGCGTCGAGATGAAGAATGGAGATGCCCGGGAATTGTTCGGCATGCGCCGCCACTGATCCGATGGAAACGGTATGCTCGCCGCCGAGCGTGAGGACGAACTTGCCATCCGCGAGGAGAGGTGCAACCGATCTGTACACATGGTCGACGGCGGCGCCGTCGACTTGCTTCGCGAAGCTGAGCGGCGAAAGGGTCGCGATGCCGATTCGCCGGTGGAGCTCGCGGCTAAGCTCTTCGTCGTAGAACTCGACGAAGTGCGACGCCTTGAGAATCTCCCTCGGACCCTCCTTCGTTCCCCTTCCATAGGAGGTTGTGTGCTCGTACGCCGCTGGCAAAACAACGACGCGCGAGGTCTCGTATTTCGACAGCTCAGGTTCTATTCCAAGGAAGTTGTCCTTCTCAGGGAGTACTCTCACGGGTCATCCTCCGTCTGTTTCGCCACAAGCTCCGACCAGGATACGCAGAAAAATGATAAACAAAAGGTGCGAAGGATGCAAAAAAATCGTGCCCCGGGGGGAGAGGCACGATTCGTGGCTTGATCGAAGGGGAAGGGTAGTGGTCCCGGCCACATTATGTACGACAGGTCCTCCCCTTCCGGGACATGATCATGACATATGCTATCGGGATTCCAAACATGATGAAAAAGAGAATCTCGGGAGAGACAACCATGCACGCGAAGATGATTCTCTGGAAGGCAAGGCGAACCAGGTACTGGATCCGCACTGAAAGGAAAAACTGCTTCTTCATTGTCTCCCCCCCTGCAGCCTGGTAGTCTGCGGGAGCGTTTGATAGGCTGCTTTCTTCCGCATTGATTGTTTGTGCAAACTACATGCCAGAGACTGGACACCGAGCACGCCCTGGAGTTCGCGAAAGCCGCGCGCATTGGGGCACGTTTTCGGGCTCCGCTGGTCGAAACGGGGGGGAAACCTTTGACTTACATTTCGAACTATGGAGAAAGGAAAGAGTCCTGTGGTTTCTCCATAGCGTATGGAGGAGAGGGGTGCAGCGCAGTGGTCCCGACAATCTTTGCACTCGGAGTGCTCAGGGCACTTCCGTGGTTCACACGTGGTGGCATTCTCCCTCCGCTCTATTCAATCGTCAGCCTCAACGCGAAGGTCCAGAACCAGCGAGGCAGCAGGGCGGCGTGATTGGCGCGGCCTACATTCTGCCGTTTCCCTCGCGCTCCCTGCGGAGCTTCCGGTACTTCGTGACGGCCTTCATGTGATCCTCGTAGCTGCGCGAGAATATGTGGCCGCCGCGGCCGTTACTCACGAAATAGAGGTAGCGGTTATGGTCGGGGTAGAGAACCGATCGGATGGAGCTCAGGCCGGGGTTGTTGATCGGCCCGGGGGGAAGACCCGTATGGACATATGTGTTGTACGGCGACGCCACTTCGAGGTCCTTCCAATGGACTCTCTCGCGGTTCCCCAGCGCATACTGCACCGTTGGATCGGCCTGAAGCGGCATGCCGAGGCGAAGCCTGTTGTAGTAGACGCCGGCGATGATGGGCCTCTCCCGCTCAAGACCGGTCTCCGCCTGAACGATTGAAGCGATGGCGAGGACTTCTTCGGTGCTCAAGCCGAGCAGCCGTGCGTGCGCCCGAAGCGTGTCATCGTACACGCGCATGAACGTGGAGACGAGTCGCTTGATGATGACCGCCTCATCCTCCTGCCAGTAGAACTCGTACGTGTCAGGGAAGAGATATCCTTCGAGGGATCCACCCTCAGCGCCGCAGTCCCGGGCGAACGAGGAATCATGTACAAGCGCAACGAACCGTGCAGAGTCGACACCCATCTCCTCGGCCAGCACGCTCGCATACCCGGCAGCAGTCCACCCGTCCGCAAGCGCGACCGACACGTTGGCGGTCGACCGCCCCGAATGGAGGTCCCAGAGAATGTCGAAGTTCGACACGCCGTCGGAGAACAGGTACTTCCCCGCTCTCAGTGTTTGAGTCCACCCGAGCAGCTTCCCGGCGAAGATGAAGAGAGGCCTGCTCCTCACGACACCGCTCGCCGTGAGCGAGTCAGCGATCCCGACAAATGTCGATCCGCGCGGCAGGACCACGATCCTGCCGCGCCGGTCGTCAAAATGGTTCGGTGCAAGGAGCGCAAGATAGAGAAGGCCGAGGAACGCCCCGACAGCGGCAAGGGCTGGAAACCAGAGGCTCCACGCATGCCTTCGCTTTCGCCTCACGCTTTCTCCTTACCCTCGCGCGGAAGGCGGTGCACTTCTTCCGCGATGGCCCGGAAGAGGGATTCAATCGTCGACGCGGTGACGGGCCCGGTGCTATGCGCCTGGAGACCGCGGATGATCTCATCCTCGCGCATCCCGTCGCGGAGCGGGAGGCCGCGCCGGATCTTCTCTTCCCTGATCTGCAGGGAGATGTTCACTCGCTCGTTGATAAGGTCGACGATCTGTCCGTCGAGCTCGTCGATCCTCTTCCGCAGCTCTTCAATTGGTTCACGCATGGCAGATCACTTCATCCACGAGGTCAATGCTCGGCGCCGGGCCCACGTCGAGAGGTGAGTGGTCTCCGCGCTCCAACCGCAGCATACCGATATAGGCGGTCATGGCGCCGTTGTCGGTGCAGAAATCCATCCGTGGGATGTGAAGCGCGATGCCTCGCGCCGAAAGCTCCCCTCGCAGGCTTTTCCTCAACGCGTTGTTCGCCGCGACGCCCCCGGAGACCGTCACATGCCTGACCCGGTGTTCCCCGGCGGCGCGGACGGTCTTCTTCGTGAGCACATCAACAACGGCCGCCTGGAAGCTCGCGGCAATGTGGTTCAGCACCGGCGGTTCCACACGCTTCCCGTTCCCAGGCAGGAGCCCGTTCTTCCGGAGGTGGTAGAGGACCGAGGTCTTGATCCCGCTAAAGCTGAACTCGTACGCGCCCCCAATATCTGCCCGGGGGAAGCTGACGTATGCCGGATCCCCCTCCATCGCCGCGCGGTCGATGGCCGGCCCTCCGGGATAACCCAGACCCAGCATCTTTGCGACCTTGTCAAAGGCCTCTCCCGCCGCGTCATCTCGTGTCTCTCCGAGGACCCGATGGACGAAGGGAGCCTCAACGAATGAGAGGATTGTGTGACCGCCGGAAACGATCAATGCGACGTAGGGAAACTCGGGCTTATCCTCTTCAAGGAAGTTCGAGTAGAGGTGGGCGACGAGGTGGTTCACCGCGATGAAGGGGATACCGCGTGCAAGCGAAAACGCCTTTGCGAAGTTAAGCCCGACAATGAGAGACCCGATGAGCCCGGGCCCATACACTGCAGCAACCGCGTGGATCTCGTCGATGCGGACGCCTGCGGTCTCGAGGGCCTGACGGACGATCGGGACAATGAGCTTCTGGTGCGCCCGGGACGCCATCTCCGGAACCACACCGCCGTACCGGTGGTGCACAAGCTGCGTTTTCGTCACGTTGCTGAGCAATATGCCGTCCCGCAGGACCGCCGCAGAGGTCTCATCGCAGGACGTTTCGATGCCGAGGATCACACTCATGTTGATTTCAAAATAGGGAGAGGTCCGCAAAGTTTCAAGAATCGCTCGCGAGGGCGGTCCTCGCCAATAGTGAAGCAGCCGTGACACCGTTCGGAGTGATCCGGGTCGGGTAAAGGATTCTGGTGATCTGCCCCGCGACTGGGCGGAGGAGGCAGGTATTGACAAGCTCGTCGGAGAGGGGAGATTTCAGCGACTCTTCGTACCGGTATTTCGCATCTCGCATCTATCCATCATCCTTGAACCAGCGGTGGACCACCTGGCGCGCAGCCGCGAGGTCGTCGAGGGTGTCGATCTCGATGGAGAGAAGGCTCTCCGTGTCGACTGTCCCGAGCGGGATTCCTGCGTCAATGATCTCCTGGAACGCCGCTTCGTAGAACTCGTTCCGGCCGTTCCCCTCCTCAACCCGTCGTTGAAGAGCGTTGAACAGGGCTGGCCCGGCGCTGCCAAACTTTTCAATGCCGATGGATTCCCCCTTCGCTTCACCCCGGGGAACATCTTTCCCTATGCGCTCCACGCGTCCGGCCCCATCGAGAGCAACCTTGATCTCCTCATCGCCGATCTCGCCGGTCGTCCGCAGGACAAGTGCATCCGGCTGCGGGGAATCAAGAAGACGCCGGAGGATCGCAGGGTCAAACACAATGTCGCTGTCGAGGAGGATGAACGGTTCATTACCGATCTCCCGCCTGGCAAGAAAGAGAGAGTAAGCGTTGTTTGTCTCGGCAAACTCGGAGTTATGCACGAACGACACACTGAGGTCGTCGCGTCCCGCCAGCGCGGCTCGAAGCTGGTCGGCCCGGTACCCTGTCACGACGACTAGGTCGCGAATTCCACACTGGAGGAGGTTTCCAACAAGGCGGTCGAGGATGGTCTTCGCCCCGACCGGCAGGAGCGTTTTATGGACGGCGTCCGTGAGAGGGCGCAGGCGCGACGATGTGCCTGCGGCGACGATGACAGCTTTCATGGAATCCTTCAGGATTGGGATCTCGCGATGAGCGCCTGCTCGGTGCGATACTGGAGAATGAGGAGAAGGAACATCCATCCATTTCCGAAGGTGGCGACAACCCACAAGTAGATGTCAAGCCTGCCGATGAGGGCTGCGGCGATAAGGAGGGTGACATGCGTTGTGGAACCGATGAAACTCCAGAGCCTGATGAGGATCCGGTTGCTCTGATAGTACTGCACAGGGGACACCCGCTGACGGAGTACCACACCACGGCTGCCCAGCTGGCGCTGGAGGCCGAGGTAGGCGAGATAGACAATGATGAGAACGCGCCGGGCGGTCCATATCCGCCTTCTCTCAAGCTTGTGGGCCTCGGCGCTGAACCGGGCGAACTCCTCCGCCGTGGCGTCGCCGCGGCAGAAAACGGAGCCTAGGAACTCGTTCCGGTAGTAGTCGAAGAGCATTGCCTGGATGCCGGTGCTGACGCCAGCGATCCCTGCAAGGATCCAGATCCCAACCGGGTCAGGGGAAGTATGTGCGAGACCGACTGCGATGAAGAAGTAGAGGGCGATGTTGACGACATAGTCGATCACACCGTCAAGCACCCGGCCGAGCACGGTCCCGTTTCGCTTGAGGCGGGCGAGCTGACCATCGGCGCAGTCAAGGACGTTGTAGAGGCCGATGAGAACCGCTCCTACGGTAAGAGCGGCCGGGCCATGCCACGAGAAGAGATACGCCCCCGCGACCCCGAGCAGCATGGCGGTGATCGTGATCGCATTGGGTGTGAGAGAGGTCGGCAGAACGAGCTGGACGAAGAGGAAAGCCAGCGGGCGGTATATGATCAGGTCAAACACCTCTTCCGCGGCGGGGAGCTTCAGCGAACGCCTGTAGTCGTCAAGCCACATTGGGGACTTTCACCGCTGCTGTGATGGTCTCCATGACAAGCCGGTTCTGTTCCTGCGTCCCGAGTGTGATGCGCATGTGGTTGATGAACTGCGCTTCGTTGAAGAATTTCACGTGGACACCCCGGGCTTCGAGCGACTCCTTGATCGCCTGCTTGAGCCTGGCGGGATGCTCGACGAGTATGAAGTTCGCGTCCGAACGGTATGCTGTGAATCCTGGCAGCCCGTCGAACCCGCGATAATACATCTCCTTATCCTCAATCATCTTTTGCCGGATTCCCTCGTAGTACGCCTCCGAGTTGAGCGCCGCGATGGCAATCTCCTCGGAGAGACGGTTGTAGCCGAGATACCGTGCGCTGAAGTTCACAAGTTCAGGGAGATCCTTGCCGACGAAGGCGTAGCCGATCCGGACCCCGGCGAGGGCATAGTACTTGGAAAACGTTCTGAGGATTGCGAGGTTGGGATGAGCTTCGATGAGGGCCTTTGCATAGTGGTTCTTCGAGCCGGAGAAGCCGAGATAGGCCTCGTCGAGGACGACAACTGTCCCCTTCATTCCTTCCAGCAACCGCTCGAGATGCTCGCGGCCGAGCGAGTTCCCCGTCGGATTGTTGGGTGAACCGATGAGGACGACGTTCGGATGGTGTCGCTGGAAAAGATCGAACATGTGGCCGAGGTCGTACTCGAAGGTGCTGCCGTTTGTCCTCAGGGAGTACTCAACCTGGATGCCTCCCACCTCACCGGCGAGCTTCTTGTAGTACCACCACGACTGGTTCGGGATCATGACCGCCTTCCCCGGACCCACATAGCAGTGGACAACCTGCTTCAGGAGATCTTCGGAGCCGTAACCCGGAATGATCTGCGATTCCGGGACACCGTAGTCCCTCGCGAGCCGTTCCGTAAGCCGGCTCTTGACACCGCGTTCAAAATCCTTGGAATAGATGCAGAGTGATTCCTTATCGAGTCGAGAAAGGAGATCAAAGACATTCGGAGCAGGTCCATACTGGTTCTCGTTCCTGTCCAGGTAGACGATTCTCTTATCCATGGTCCCTCTTTTCCGCAGGCTTCCCTATACGATACACTAAAATCTTAGTTTTCCGAGAAAAATGCAACTCCTTCCCCCCCCGCAAAGGGAAACTTTTCAAAGGGGGTTAATGTTGCTATGTATACAACCGGTAAACGCCCGGCCGCCGGAACAATGCCCTTCCCACTTCAAACCGTAGGATTGGGGAACGTTGTATGGGATTTGACCTTGTTTCCGTGTAAGGCGCGGGATAGATGTGGAATGATTCGGGAGTAAAACCATGAAGCGAATGCATGTTGCCGCCGTTGCTGTTGCACTCCTCGCGTTTCTTGTCATCAACCCGGTGTTCACAAAGGGTTACCCGGGCGATCCGAAGAACAAGAAGACAATCACGGGAGAAGTAATCGACATTACCTGCTACGCGAGCGCCGGTGCCAAGGGGGATGGGCACAAGGAGTGTGCCCAGATGTGCGTCAACAACGGGCTCCCGATCGGCATCCTTGACAAGTCCGGGAAGGTGTACGTCGCCGTCAAGGGACACATGCCGGCAAAGTCCGAGCTCTACGATTTCATCGCGCAGAACGTGACCGCCAGCGGGACAGTCTCCGAGCGCGGGGGCGTGAGAGTCATAGATATTGACAAAGTCGAAAAGGCGAAGTAGGCCGTCAACAGCCTGCCTTCGACGCGCATTTACTGCACCCCGGCTTCGAGAGAATCCGGGGTGTTTTGTTATCCACTCGACTCCCCGCTTGAATATCACACTCCGATTCCTCATTTTGCTTCATGAAGAGTAACGGAACAGCGCCATGACTGAGAACCGGCGCGAGCGGCTCTTCCTCTTCGACGGAATGTCGCTCGCCTACCGCGCGTACTTTGCCCTCATCTCGCGACCCCTTGTGAATTCGAAGGGGCTTAACACGAGTGCCATCTACGGCTTCACCACCTCCCTCATGAAGATCCTCGAGGACGAACAACCCGACCACATCGCTGTCGTGTTCGATACGAAGGAGCCGACCTTCCGTCACAAGCGGTACGCCCCGTACAAGGCAACGCGCGAGAAGATGCCGGAGGACATGGCGTCACAGATGGAAATGCTGAAGAAGGTCGTCGAAGCTTTCGCGATACCGATCGTGGAGGTGCCCGGCTTCGAGGCCGACGACGTGATCGGCACGATCGCAAAGCGGGCTGAGCTCGAGGCCGTGGAGACGTTCATGGTCACAGGTGACAAGGACTTCATGCAGCTCGTCTCACCACTCGTCAAGATCTACAAGCCCGGGACAAAGGGAATCGACGCCGAAGTTGTCGATGAGGACGGAGTACGTGCCCGGTTCGGCGTCGAGCCGGCCCAGGTCGTCGATGTCCTCGCCCTCATGGGGGACAAGTCAGACAACATCCCGGGCGTCCCCGGAATCGGGGAGAAGACGGCGATTGACCTGGTGCAGCGATTCGGGAACATCGATGTGCTGTACGGTGACCTCACCGTCATCGGGAAGCCGGCCCTCAAGGAAAAGCTCGAAGAGAACCGGGAGCTTGCTCTTCTCTCGCGCGAGCTCGTCACGATCGACACGAACGTCCCTCTCCCCATCAATTTCCACGAGCTGAAGGCTTCACAGCCTCTTGCCGGACGTCTCCGGGAGCTCTTTACCGAACTTGAGTTCAAGTCTCTTCTCGCACGGCTCCCATCATCCGGGACCGCCGCACCGTTAACGCCCGCACCGGAGGTGCGGGCGGCAGAGAAGAACATTACAACGCGGCCTCATTCCTACCGCATCGTGACCAGCGTCAAGGAACTGCGCGAGCTTGTGAAGACCTTCTTGGGTGCTTCATCCGTTGTCATCGACACCGAGACAACGTCCCGCGATGCGATGGGTGCGGAGCTTGTGGGCATTTCACTCTGCGCTGCGCCGCACTCGGCCTCTTACATACCGGTCCAGGAAACGCAGTCAGCGGGAGAAACAACAGCGGGAGAGGCCAACGATTTCTTCTCGCACCGACCGAAAAGGCGAGACTTCTCCGCCGGCCTTCCGCTCGAGGAAGTCCGGAATGCGCTCCGCCCGCTTCTTGATGGTGCATCACCCCGGAAGTGCGGCCAGAACATCAAGTACGATATGCTCGTCCTCAGAAACCACGGCTTCGAGATCGGAAGTGTCCCGTTCGACACCATGGTGGCAAGCTACGTCCTCCAGCCCGAGGGTCAGCATGGGCTCGATGCGCTCGCACTCGAGCACTGCAACTACCGGACGGTCTCCTACAGAGATCTCACCGGGAGCGGAAAGAACCAGCTTCACCTCCGCGATGTCGAACTCGAGCGCCTCGCCGACTACTCTGCGGAGGATGCCGACCTGACATGCGAGCTCATGGAGAAGCTCTCGCACGACCTCAAGCGGGAGAGGATGATGGAACTGTGCGAGAGGGTCGAGTTCCCTCTCATCCCCGTCCTCGCCGACATGGAATTTACGGGAGTCGCTCTCGACCGCGCTTTCCTCGGCGAGATGGCGAAGGACCTGGAAACGCAGATCCGCACACTCGTGAGCGCCATCCATGGGCTTGCCGGGGGACCCTTCAACATCAACTCCACGCAGCAGCTCGCGTCGGTGCTCTTCGACCGGCTTAAGCTGCCGACGATCCGGCGGACGAAGACCGGTTTCTCAACCGACATCAGCGTCCTCGAGACCCTCCGCCGCGCCCACCCTATCATTGAGAAGCTCCTCGAGTACCGGCAGCTCTCGAAATTGAAATCGACGTACGTGGACGCGCTCCCGAAGCTGGTAAACACGCGGACGGGCCGCGTCCACACATCCTTCAATCAAACGATCGCATCGACCGGAAGGCTCTCAAGCAGCGATCCGAACCTGCAAAACATCCCCGCCCGGACGGATCTCGGGAGGGAGGTGAGGAAGGCGTTCGTCGCGGGGAGGGAGGGCTGGGGGATCCTCGCGGCCGACTATTCACAGATCGAGCTTCGCATCATGGCCCATGTCTCGGAGGACCCGGGGCTGCGGATGGCATTCGAGAGGAATGAGGACATCCATGCGAGCACGGCCTCAAGGATCTTCGGCGTCCCTCAAGCGGATGTAACCAAGGAGATGCGCCGGCAGGCGAAGACGGTGAACTTCGGAATCATGTACGGGCTCGGTCCATATGGCCTCGCCAGCCGGCTCGACATCCCGCAGTCGAAGGCCCGGGAGATCATCACGACGTATTTCTCCCACTACCCGGGCGTCAGCGCATACGTAGCGAGCACGGTTGCAAGAACGAAGAGGGACGGCTGCGTCTCCACACTCCTCGGCCGGCGGCGTTTCCTGCCGGAGATCAACTCGCGGAACCAGAACGTGCGGCAGAACGCCGAGCGGCAGGCGATTAACATGCCGATCCAGGGAACGGCGGCGGACATGATCAAGCTCGCGATGATCAACATTCACCGGGAGCTTGCCCGGGGGGAGTTCGCCGCGCGCATGATTCTCCAGGTGCACGACGAGCTCGTCTTTGAGCTTCCGAAAGAGGAAGTGAATGAGGTCTCAGCGGTTGTCGAGCGTGAGATGAAGAGCGCGCTCCCGCTGAACGTGCCGGTTGAGGTCGAGACCGGTTTCGGCAGCAACTGGCTCGAGGCGCACTGACCTTACGACGGCGTTGTACCACCACCCTCCTGATGCGATTGTCCGTCTTCCCGCCGGCGGAAGAGAAGCGCCAGCCCGAGCACGACGAGGACGACCGGCCAGTAAATGGATGCCATTCCGGCGAGCGCACCGATATCCGTGAACCCCACCCACGCGCCGATCCAGAGCCCCGCTGCAAGAAGAAAGACGATGCCGAGGACAAGCCGCGCGATCTCGCGCGGTTCGTACGCATAGAGGAGGAGGAAGGAAAAGCCAAACGCAAGGAATGCCGCGGGAAGGAACGTCCGCCCCGCGTGGTTGATAACGTCAAACTCCCTGAGGAGGAAGTAGAGGCTGAAGAGGAACAGAACGTTCCCCCAGAACAGCTTCCCCCTGTGGTGTCGCCAGGCGGACTGGATGACGAGCGCAGCACCGACGACAAGGAGGGCACCCCAGAGTACCCGTCCAGCGCCGAGGGTCACAATCCCAAACTGATTCACGAGGAGAAGGACTCCGAGAGCGATCAAAGCCCAGGCAATGATGGAGCTGCGCGACTTCATGAAGTGGTCTCCTTTCACGAGACTGTCTGCTGTTGAATCTCCTCCTTCGGCATCAGGATGGCGAGGAGGAGATAGACAAGAAGTGCAAGCCCGAACGAAGCAAGACCGACGACGACAAAGAGGATCCGCACCACGGTCGGGTCGACACGGAAGTAGCTCCCGAGGCCCCCGCACACACCAAAGAACTTCCTGTTCGTACGGGAGCGCTTCAGCTCCGGACCTGGAGCCTCGGCCGCCGCGCCACTCTGGGGGGCCGCAGCCTCCGTCGAGCCGGATGATACAATCCGACGCTCACGCGAGATGATGGCGAGCCCGAGGAGAATGAGAGCCGCAGCGAAGACGATGCCCCACGACATCTCCCACACACGGTAGAAGGCGAACAGCCCGAGGTTGCTGAGTAGCAGCACCACCCCGAGGACCACAAGGATGCTTCCCCAGACAAGCGTGAGGTTCTTCTCCCGCCCAGCCGAGACGGCACCCGAGGCGAGGTGCTCCGGGTTCGCCGGCATGAGGACCATCCCGACAAGGTAGAGGATGACACCCGCACCGCCGAGGAACGCCATGGCGACAAAGAGGATCCTGATGATGGTAGCGTCAACGTTGAAGTACTCCGCTATACCACCGCAGACTCCGTCGATCATCTTGTCGCGGCGCGATTTGTAGAGGCGCTTGAGTCCTGCGCTGGCTGCTTGCGTTTCCATAGGCTTCTCTCGATCAGTGAATTGCGCGGTGTTCCACGGGGCTCATCTCGACCCCGTCAATAGTCGTCCCGCACACCGGGCAGTGTCCGTGGACGATTCGGTTCTCGAGGACTGTGAACCCCTGCCGATGGATGAGGCGGGTCCGGCATATCGGACAACGCGTGCTCTCGTTCGGGTCGCCAGGAACGTTCCCCGTGTATACATACTTCAACCCGACCTCCCTTCCGATTCGAACCGCCGTCTCGAGGCTCTCCGCCGATGTCGACGCGCGGTCCAGCATCTCATAGTCGGGATGGAACCTGCTGATGTGCCATGGCACTTCGGACCCGTTGCTCACGATGAACTCCGCAATCGAACGGAGCTCCTCTTCTGTGTCATTGACGCCGGGGACGATGAGTGTTGTCACCTCGACCCATACGCCGAGCCTGCGGTAGAGCCTGATAGCCTCGAGAACCGGCTGGAGCCGTCCCCCCATGATGCGCTTGTAGGTCCCGTCGTCGAACGCCTTGAGGTCGACATTCGCCGCGTCGAGGATCGGCGCGAGGATCTCAATCGCTTCCGGTGTGATGTACCCGTTTGTGACGAAGATGTTCTTCATGTCATGCGTCCTGGCGAGCCGGGCTGTCTCATATGCGTATTCAAAGAAAATCGTCGGCTCTGTGTACGTGTACGCCATTGTCGCACACCTTTCGCTCAGCGCCATGCCCACGAGCTCCTCGGGTGTGAGCGACTCTCCGACGACAAGGCCCCCGTGCCCCTTTGAGACCTGGGAGATTTCCCAGTTCTGGCAGAACTTGCATCGGAAGTTGCATCCAACTGTGGCGAGTGAGAAGGATCGTGAGCCGGGGCGCAAGTGGAATATCGGCTTTTTCTCAATAGGGTCAACATGGTAGGCCACCGATTTTGCGTAGACTGTCGTGTAGAGAACGCCGCCGTGGTTTTCGCGCACCGCGCACGCACCCTTCTTTCCTTCTCCTATTACGCAGAAATGGGGGCAAAGGTTGCACTTCACCCTTCCGTCGCTGCGCCGTTCCTGGAACATTGCTTCCTTCATCGGAACCTCCGTCCGTGGATGTCGAAGGACTGCAGTCGGGTTTTCAGCTTGAAGGAAATTAGAAAAGCGAATGAAGAGAGTCAAACAAGGCGGGGGAAAGACGAAGCAAAAGAAGCCAGCCGGAGCGAGCTTCAACGTGGGACTTCAGAGTGCATCAGAGTTCCATGATCTCCTTTTCCTTCAACTCGAGGATCTTGTCCACATCCTTGATGAACCGGTCGGTGTTCTTCTGAACGTCCGTTTCCCCTTTCTTCCGTTCGTCCTCGGAGAGATGCTCCTCCTTTTCCGCGCGTTTGAGGTGTTCGTTTGCGTCGCGCCGGATGTTCCGGATCGCAACCTTCCCTTCCTCGCCGAATTTCTTCACGAGCTTCACAAGATCGCGCCGTCGCTCCCCGCTGAGCGGAGGGATGGGGACGCGGACGACAGTCCCATCGTTCGACGGGTTGAGTCCGAGGTTCGCACCGAGGATCGCCTTCTCGATCACCGGGATCATCGCCTTTTCCCACGGTGTCACCGCGATGAGGTGGATGTCGGGGGTGCTTAGACTTGCGACCTGCGCAAGCGGCATCATCGTGCCGTAGTAGTCGACCTTCACCGCATCGAGGAGAGCGGTGGTCGCCTTGCCGGTACGGATTTTGATGAGTTCGTGATGAACAGCCTCAACGGCCTTGTGCATGCGGTCATCCGCGTCCTTCAGAATGTCCTTCACGGCCGTCAATGAAGCCATAGATCACCTGCTCTTTGGTGGGACCAACTCAGGTTTTGCGATGTCACGGCCGGAGAGCTCTGAGACAGTGGTCCCCACCGCCTGTCGGAGGACGACCCGCCTCAGGTTCCCGGGTACGTTCATGTTGAAGACAACAATCGGGAGCTTGTTCTCCTTGCAGAGCGTGATGGCGGTCAGGTCCATGACCTTCAGGTCGCGTTCGAGCACGTCGAGGTACGTGATTTCCTGGAACCTCAGCGCGGCGGGGTTCTGCTCCGGATCCGAGTCGTACACACCGTCGACTCGCGTCCCCTTGAGGATGGCGTCGGCCTCGATCTCGATCGCCCGGAGGGCGGCGGCCGTGTCGGTCGTAAAGTAGGGGCTGCCCGTGCCAGCTGCAAAGATAACGACGCGGTTCTTCTCAAGGTGGCGGATGGCGCGGCGGCGGATGAACGGCTCCGCGATCTCCTCCATACGTATTGCGCAGAGGAGGCGGGTGTAGACGCCTTTGTGCTCGAGTGTGTTCTGGAGGGCGAGCGAGTTGATGACGGTGGCAAGCATCCCCATGAGGTCGCCGGAGACCTTGTCGATCCCGTCGGCCGAGTCCTTTACGCCACGGTAGATGTTCCCGCCGCCGATAACGATGCCGACCTGAACGCCGAGCTCGAAGATTGACTTGATCTCCTCGGCGTAGCGGTCCACGACCTGCGGGTCAATCCCGTACTGGCGCTCCCCCATGAGCGACTCGCCGCTCAGTTTGAGGAGCACGCGCTTGTACACCGGCTCAGCGGTCATGCACTGCCTCATGGGTTGGACAAGAAGCATGGGCCCTTACGCTGCTCGCGGGGCCCCTCTGTGATATCGGCTCAGGTCGTCTCGCCAAGGTAGTACCGCTGGAAGCGCCGTATGCTGACGCGCTCGCCGGTTTTCGCCATCGCCTCGTTGACAAGATCTCTGATTGTCCTGCCGGAATCTTTGATGAACGTCTGCTCGATGAGACACACTTCCTGGAAAAACTTCTCAAGCCTTCCCTGGGCGATCTTCTCGACGAGCGGTTCCGGCTTCCCCTCGTTCCGGGCCTGGGTCCGGTAGATGTCGAGTTCCCGCTCGAGGATCGATTGGTCGAGCTGCTCACGCGACACGACCATGGGGTTCATCGCGGTAACCTGCATCGCGATATCGCGCGCGAGCGCCCTGAACTCCTCTGTGCGCGCAACGAAGTCGCTCTCGCAGTTGATCTCGACGAGTGTCCCGACGCGGCCACCTGCATGGATGTACGCTTCGACGACACCCTGCTCTGCAGCGCGGTCCGCCCGCTTCGCCGCCACTGCAGCGCCTTTCTTCCGGAGGTAGTCGACTGCCTTCTCCGTGTTTCCGTTTGTTTCCTCAAGCGCCTTCTTGCAGTCCATCATTCCGGCGCCCGTGGATTCACGAAGGGATCTAATCTGTTCGGTGTTGATTGCCATGCCCTCTGATAGCTCCTTTTTCGTTCGCTCGTGTCTATGAAGCCCGCCCGTCTACGCAGCTCCTCCTCCGGCCTCTGTTTCTTTCTCCACTCTCTCGCGGTCAGCTTCCCGCTCCGCCTGGGAACGTGAGCTTCGCTCCTTCCCTTCCACCACGGAATCGGTCAGGACGGTCGTGATGAGCTGGACGGTCTTCAGGGCGTCATCGTTCGCCGGGATTACATAGTCGATTGGATCAGGGTCGCAGTTCGTGTCGACGATCGCAAAGACCGGAATCCCGAGGCGCTTCGCCTCCTTCACCGCAATCTCCTCCTTCTTCACATCGACGACGTAGACGGCCCCCGGGAGCCTCGTCATGTCCTTCACGCCGTAGAGGATCTTCTCAAGCTTCTCCTTCTCACGAGTGAGCTGGAGGCGCTCCTTCTTCGTCAGCTTGTCGAACGTCCCGTCCTGCTCCATCTTCTCGATGGAAGTGAGGCGCTTCACGCTCTTCCGGATTGTCGTGAAGTTCGTGAGCATGCCGCCGAGCCATCGCTCGGTGACGTAGAACATCCCCGCCCGGTCTGCTTCGGCGCGGATGACCTCCTTTGCCTGCTTCTTCGTCCCGACAAAAAGGATGCTCTTTCCTTCGGCGGCGATGGCACCGAGAGCGTTCGAGGCTTCCTCGATAAGCTCCTGTGTCTTCTTCACATCAATGATATGAATCCCATTCCGTTCCATGAAGATGTACGGCTTCATCTTGGGATTCCAGCGGCGGGTGAGGTGCCCGAAATGCGCACCTGCGGAGAGAAGGTCTGTCAGCTCGACCCTGGGCATGATGGACTCCTTGCTGTTGAAGTTGTATCCTCTGCCCCCTTCATCTTCCCGGTTTATTCACCATCAGTATGGCGAACACTTCACCGGGAATCCGGAGGCATGCGTTGTATGGAAAAAACTGCGGCCGGATTACCGCTTGGAGAACTGGAAGCGCTTGCGAGCTTTCTTCTGTCCGTACTTCTTCCGCTCGACCATCCTCGGGTCGCGCGTGAGAAGTCCGGCGGCACGGAGCGCAGGACGAAGGTCCTCATGAAGCGAAACGAGCGCGCGTGCAATCCCGAGACGAATGGCACCTGCCTGACCGGCGACGCCGCCTCCTTCGACCTTCACCGCAACGTCATAATGTTCAGCCATGTTCGTCACAGCAAACGGCTTCAAGACATCATTCCTGAGGACTGCAGTCGGGAAATAAGTGTCGAGCGGCCGGTCGTTGATCGTGAGCGATCCCGAACCGGGTGAGAGGACGACCCGCGCGACCGAAGCCTTCCGGCGGCCGACGGTGATAACGTTCTGTGTTCTCATCTGTTCAACTCACACAATGACAGGTTGGGGGAATTAGCTGCCTGGAAACGGCTCCGGTTTCTGTGCCTGATGCGGATGCTCATTGCCGCCGTACACTTTGAGCTTCTTGAGCATCTTCCGTCCGAGGCGATTGTGCGGGAGCATTCCCTTCACCGCATGCTGGATGACAAACTCGGGCCTGGTCCGGATCAGCTCCTTGAACGACTTCACCCGCGCACCGCCCGGGTATCCGGTGTAGTGGAAATACTGCTTCATCTCGGCGCGCTTTCCACTGAGGCTCACCTTTGCGGCATTGACCACAACGACGAAATCCCCGAGATCGAGGTGAGGTGTGAACTCCGGCTTATGCTTTCCCCGGAGGACCTTCGCGGCCTCGCTTGCGAGCCGCCCGAGCGTCTTCCCCTCAGCGTCCAGAACGTACCATTTCCGCTGAATTCCCTCGGTCTTCGGAACGTATGTCCGTTGCATCGTCTGCACGTGCTCTGTACCTCCAAAATAGGCAACCCTCAGATGTGAAATTTACGCAATTCCCGCCGGAAAGTCAAACCGCGCCCACTGACGCATACCCCGGTCAAACTGCTTCCGCCCGAGAAACCGCACTCCGTCCCTCACCGCCACACTACCCTCTTCTTCGCCCCAACCCACCGTCCAGCCGGTGTTCAGATCCGTGAAGAAAACCGAGTTCAAGCTGCGCGCGATCCCCTCCCATGGGCATGCGCCAAAGAGAGCAAGCGAGCCCAGGACGATTGCAGTGCGTTCAACCCGGCCGAGGACTCCGCTCATCGTCTTCCCCCTTTGCGTCTTGACTCGGTCGGTCACTTCTCTGACGCGGTTCTCGTGATGATAATCTGGATTCGGCGGCGTGATTCATAGCCGCTCTCCTCCCTGCTGACTTCCCCACCGACGCACCGGTACCTGATCTTCCCCTCCCGCTTCATTTCTGCGTATTCCTCGTGGCCCTCGCGCGCCGCACCCAGGAACAACGAGTCGAGGTACCGGCCCGAATGCCATGCGCGCAACCCCGATAGTTTCAGGTTGTCGAGTCGGTCACCCCGACTTACCGAGCGACGCACACCATTCAGATCGTGAAAATGGATCTCATCCGGCTCCAGGTATTCCCCCGTGAGCGGCTGCGGGTCGGCATACCCGATCACGGTTATTTCAAGTGCCGTGGGCGGCAGTGATCCGCAAGGTCGCGTCCGAAGGGCCGATTCGTTGATTCATGCTGCCGCTCGTGTCGAACAGCATCGCGATGGAGAGCGACACCCGTGTGTCGGCGCGGAGGTAGACCCACTGGCTGTCAGCCCGCGGCGCCGTCGTCTGGCGATAGCAGACCGTGAACGAGCGAGAGGCGTCCGGCGCAAGCGAAAAAGGGACCGGAATCGTGCCGCTGAACGGAGAAAGAATCTGGTCGGCTGATCGGACGGTCAGAAGAGTGTCGCCGACATTAGGGAGGGGAGTCCCATTATTTCACACCGCCCCTTCGATGACAAGGACAAACTCCGACTTCCTCGGGGAAGCCTCAAACCGCTTCCGCAGCTCGTCAAGCCTCCCGCGCACAATCTCTTCAGCCGGCGCCGAGATGTCGAACGCGATGGCCGCACGGCGCTTCCTACCGAGAACGTCTGTCGCGTCCCTCAGAAGCGCAAGGAGCCGATAGGGGGTATCCATGATGACAAGCGTTCGCCACTCGTGCTTCAGCTTGTCGAGCTCCCTCCGGCGCTCATCCCGCTTCGGCGAAAGCCAGCCGACAAACACGAACGCATCACTGCGGAACCCCGACGCGATGAGTGCGGGAAGGAGCGAGGAGGCACCCGGAAGAGGAACAACACTCACACCCCGCGTGATGGCCGCACGTACAAGGAAAAGGCCCGGGTCGGAGAACACGGGTGTTCCGGCGTCCGAAATCAGAGCCACGCGCTTCCCGCTTTCGAGCTCACGCAGAACTTCCTTCGTTGCTTCCTCCTCTGTGTGCTCATCCACTCCGATGAGAGGCTTCATGATCTGAAGATGTGAGAGGAGCCGGCGCGCCTCGCGGAATTCCTCGCAGGCGATGACGTCGCATTCGCGGAGAATGCGAAGTCCCCTGAGTGTGATGTCGTCGTAGTTACCAATAGGTACGGGAACGAGGTACAGAACGCCGAGCTTGCTCACTCTGAGATCTCCGCGGCCGCCGCTCCGCGCTCCTTGCGGAGGCGCCGTTCATCTTTGAGCAACGCGAGGAGGATGGCCGTAGTCGGAACCGCGATGAGGAGTCCGGCAAATCCGAGGAAGTAGCCGAAGACAATGAGGGCGAGAATGAGAAGGAGCGGATGAATGCCGACTTTCCTCCCGACGATCCGGGGCTGGAGAAACGTTGTCTCAAGGAAGTTAATTCCACCAAAGATGAAGACCACAAAGAGGGCTTTGAGGAGGATGTTGCCGCCGCTCAGAAGCGCGACGATGACGGAGACGATGAGAATCGTGAGGATCCCGAAGTAAGGGATGAGGTCGAGCATGCCCGCCAGGGGACCGAGGACAAACGGATAGTTGATTCCCGCGATCCAAAGAAGGAAAGTCGAAAGCGAGCCGACAATGAAGGCCACGGTGAGGGCGCCGCGCAGGTACAGTCCGAGCATCGTATCGATCCGCGCCCCGTAGCTGACGACCTTGACGCGCGCCCGTCCCGGCAGAATGTCGAGAAGGGCGTTCCTGACCTTGTGGAAATCCTTGAGCATGTGGAACGTCAGAACCGGCACCAGGATCACGTTCACGATCTGGGTTGCGATCGCACCGACGTTCGAGAGGAGGCCAAGTGCCGCGGTCATAAGGCCGCTGAGGAGCTGCTCGAGCCGGGGGCCGAATTCGCGGGTGATCTGCTCCCTGAGCGGGTCGGCCGGGATTCCCATTGCCTGGAGCCTCGCGATGAGCTCCCCGGAATTCATTTGCTGAACAAACGATGAGACCGCCGGCGCGATCGTGAGAAGGAAACTCTTAAACTGCCCTGCAACGAGGGGACCGAGGAAGACGAGCGCAGCCACGATCACAGCGGCGGAGCCGGCAACGCCGATGAGCGCACCTCCCCAGCGCGGAACACGGCGGCGCTCGAGCGAATCGACGACCGGTGAGAAGATGTACGCGAGAACGAGCGAGACGATGAACGGCGTGAGGAGGGTCACGAGCTCACCGATGAACCAGATGAGAAAGAGCCCGACGGCCGTCGCAAGGATTCCCTTCACGTGGGGCGAGCGGCGGAGCGGGTAGAGAACGGCGAAGACCGCCGCAAGAGCCACAAAGGGGGAGAAATACTGACGGACGGTGTAGGCCAGCACGAAGAGAAGCGCAGTGCCAACCGCAAAGACTGCGGCATCCTGCCACCGCTCGACTTTGATTTCCCTCCGTGGATTCATCGGCATCTCTCGAATCGTGAAGACTCTTTCTGAACCGCGGCGATCATGGGCCCGTGTGGCCGAACCCTCCCTCACCGCGTTTCGTCGCATCAAGTGTGTCCGATTCAATCCACTCAATGCGAACCGCCGGTGCGATCACGAGCTGGGCGACCCTGTCCGCTCGCGATATCCGGAACGGTGCCTCACCGTGGTTGATGAGGATCACCTGTATCTCGCCGCGGTAGTCCGAGTCGATTGTGCCGGGGGCGTTGAGGACTGTCACACCGTGGTTTCGCGCAAGGCCGCTTCGCGGACGCACCTGCCCTTCACAGCCGGGAGGTAGAGAAACGCGGAACCCGGTCGGGACGACAGCAATCCCCTTCGGCGGGATCACGATCGGACTCTCGCAATCTGCGCAGAGATCCATCCCCGACGACCCTTCCGTAGCGTACCGGGGCACAGGGAGGTCGTACGAGGAGGCACGCACACGGGTGATGGATACTCTCAGGGGCGATTCGTGACTGCTCAACTGGTTCTCCATGCCTGGCGGGATGCAAGAGAACAACCCTCCCGCTACCGACGGCGGCGGGGAGTCTTGACGTCGTTACAGGCAAGTTGCTCAAGCGGCCCGCCGGCGGCAGGTTCACGTCTCCGGCTGGAACTTCATCACCTCTTCGATGACCGCAGAGACGATTTCTTCCTCCTTCACACGCCGAAGGACCTCACCCTTCCGGTACAGGATGCCGACACCCTTGCCGCAGGCAACGCCGATGTCGGCTTCGCGCGCCTCCCCGGGGCCGTTCACGGCACAGCCGAGTATGGCGACCTTCACGGGTTTCTTCAGATGTCCGAGGGCCTCTTCAAGCTCGCGCGTGATGCTGAAAAGATCGACCTCCAGCCGGCCGCAGGTCGGACAGGTAATGAGCTCAACGTTTCTCGTCGCGAGGCCGAGCGACCGGAGAATCTCCTTCCCGACCTCGATCTCCTTCACGGGATCATCGGTGAGCGAGACGCGGATCGTGTCTCCGATCCTGTCGGCGAGAAGCGCTCCGATGCCGACCGCTGATTTGACCGTGCCTACACGCGTTGTCCCCGCTTCCGTCACACCAAGGTGAAGCGGGTAGTCGGTCCGTTCCGCGACGAGGCGGTAGGCGTCGATCATGAGACGGACGTCCGTCGATTTGACGGAGATAACGATGTCGCTGAAGCCGAACTCCTCGCAGATCTCCACGTGTCGCATCGCGCTCTCGTAGAGCGCCTCCGCGGTCGGGTACCCGTGTCTCTCCAGAATGTCCTCCTCAAGGGAGCCGGAGTTCACTCCGATCCGGATCGGAACCCCTCGCTCTCTTGCGGCGCGGAGAACCTCGTGGATGCGGTCGCGGCTCCCGATATTCCCCGGGTTTATCCTTACTTTCGAGACTCCGGCTTCGAGGGCCTTGAGGGCGAATACGTGGTTGAAATGGATGTCGGCCACAACAGGAATGTGGACGCGCCGCACGATCGCGGGAAGGGCGTCAGCGGCTTCCCGGTCATTCACCGTGATCCGGATGATGTCGCACCCCGCCTCTTCGAGCGCCAGGACCTGCGCAACCGTCGCCTCGATGTCGCCGGTCTTCGTTTTCGTCATCGATTGAACCGACACCGGTGCGTCGCCGCCAATCGGCACGCCGCCCACCATCACGCGCCGGGAACGCCGCCGGATACCCGTGCGCACCGCACTCCCGATGCCCGCCGCATCTCCGCTATTCATCTCCAGCCCTTCGTTTCACACATCAAGTTTCTTGCTCGCATTAAAGAGAATCTGCTTCTCCTCCTCAGTCAGGTTTGCATAGCCCGACTTGCTTATCTTCTCGAGGATCTCATCGACCCGGTGCTGGAGCTGCTCCTTCTCCCTCTTCTGGCGCTCCTCGACATCCTCGAATTTCGCATCGACCACCTCGTCGTCCCGCCGGACGTACCTCAGCGGGGACCGGTGACGCGCTTCCCATCGTGCCTTCAGGCGCGCCAGGTACTCATCGAGCGCATAGCCGCGGCGGTCAAGCATGATGTAGAGGAATCCGACGAGCGCGCCGCCGAGATGCGCGAAGTGGGCAATCCCGTCCGTTGTCCCCGTCACCCCGGAGAAAAGCTCGAGGAGGACGTAGAAGCCGACGAAGTACTTTGCCTTGATGGGAAAGAGGAAGTAGAGGTAGATCGGCTGCTCCGGGTAGAGCATGCCGAATGCGATGAGGATGCCGTACACGGCACCAGACGCGCCGATAGTCATCATCGGCGTTGCGAAGAGGGGCGCGACGAGCAGGTTGCTCAACCCCGCCCCGATCCCCGTCACCATGTAGTACGTGAGGAACTTCCGTGAACCCCAGTCGTTCTCGAGCTGCGTCCCGAACATCCAGAGGGCGAACATGTTGAAAAAGACGTGGCCGAGTCCCTCGTGGAGGAACATGTACGTGACAAGCTGCCACAGCCAGAACCCTTCACCGATCGGGCGCAGCCCAAAGAGCTCATAGACGTAGAGTCGGAGCGGATATCCGTCGATCCCGAAGGTCCCGAAGAACCAGAGGAAAAGCCACGCTCCTACGTTGATGAGGAGGAGGACCTTGATCACGGGGGGAAAGAAACCGAATCCGCCCCCGAGAAAGCTCGGGCGATAATACTGTCCGCGGCGTGTGCCCGGATTAAGGTCAATCGGCATGTGGTGGACTCATTTCTTCGCGCGGAATTCCGCTACCATAACGCCCTCGCAGAGGGAATCGTTTCCTCACGCCTTGTCCGTCAGCGCTGCGACGCCGGGAAGGATTTTCCCCTCGAGGAATTCGAGCGATGCTCCGCCCCCCGTAGAGACGTGCGAGACGGCGTTCTTCAGTCCCGCCTTCGCAATCGCCGCGGCAGAATCGCCTCCGCCGATGATCGTCGTCGCGCCTGACTTCGTCGCATCGGCAAGCGCCTGTGCCACCGCGTTCGTCCCTGCGGCGAACGGCTCCATCTCGAAGACGCCCATGGGCCCGTTCCACACGACCGTCTTCGCCTTGAGTATCTCATCCCTGAAGATCTTCACGGTGTCCGGCCCGATGTCGAGCGCCATCCAATCGCCGGGGATTTCGTCCTCGCGGACAACCTTTCGCTCGGCATCGACAGCGAAGCGGTCCGCGACCACACAGTCGACAGGAAGAAGCATCTTCGTCTTCTTCACCTGGGCCTGTTTCTTGAGGTCAGCGGCGAGCGCGACCTTGTCCTCTTCGAGGAGGGAGCTCCCGATTTCAAGCCCCTCCGCCTTGTAAAACGTGAACGCCATGCCGCCGCCGATGAGAAGCGCGTCGACCTTCCCCAGGAGGTTCTGGATCACGTCGATTTTCCCTGAAATCTTCGAGCCGCCGAGGACTGCCACAAACGGTCGCGCAGGGTTTTCGAGGGCTCCGCCGAGGTACGCAAGCTCTTTCTGCATGAGGTATCCCGCGACAGCCGGCTTGAGGAAGCGTGTGACACCTTCGGTCGAGGCATGGGCACGGTGGGCGCTGCCGAATGCGTCGTTCACGTAGACATCTCCAAGCTTTGCGAGCGACCGGGCAAACGTCTCGTCATTCTTCTCCTCCTCCTTGTGGAAGCGCAGGTTTTCCAGCAGGAGGACCTCCCCGTCCTTCAATCCTTCCGCCGTCGCTTCGACTTCGCCCCCGATACAATCGGAGGCGAATTTCACACTCACACCAAGGAGCTCGCCGAGCCGCACCGCCACCGGCTGAAGGCTGAACTCTAGGGACGGCCCGCCTTTCGGCCGTCCGAGGTGGCTCATGAGGATGAGCCGTCCCTTCCCGGCAAGAAGCTTCCGGATGGTCGGGAGGGTTTCAACGATTCGGGTGTCATCAGTGATCTTCCCCTTCTCAAGGGGGACGTTGAAATCGACGCGAACAAGCACGCGCTTGCCGGCAACGGCAATGTCGTCAATGGTCATTTTCTTCATGGTACGACCTCATCACGGTTTCTGTGTAGAACTGTGAATGTTGAAAGCGCACCGATGCGATGCGTCCCTTGAGGAAGAAAGCCTTCAGGTACAACTCCATGCCAATCGCTGAAGGGAAGAGAAGCACCAACCCGTCGTTAAAGCCCATGCCGGCTGTGAGGACGATCGACGTCCCGAGCGCCGCGAGCAGGATCAGAGCGGATCGCTTCATGACACTCCTCGAAGTCGACATGGCAAGCGGCGACAGATGGCAGCGTGTCGCCGTTCGCCATGACACCCGGCAAGAGATAGTGGGAATCAGGAGAGTGAGGCAACCTTCCGCACAAGGTCAACGACACGGCACGAGTACCCCCACTCGTTGTCATACCAGCCGACAACTTTCACGAGGGTTCCCTTCGCCATGGTAAGCTTGGAGTCGAAGATGACCGAATGCGCGTTCCCGACGATGTCGGAAGAGACGAGTGGCTCGGTGCTGTACTCGATGATCCCTTTGAGCGGTCCATCCGCCGCAGCCTTGACCGCG
>PEWR01000116.1 GCA_002779395.1 Ignavibacteriales bacterium CG07_land_8_20_14_0_80_59_12 | reverse complement strand
TCACTGCAACCACGAAATTAGTGTCGGTGCCCCTGAAAAGCAAACGCGGCCGGCTCCCTGCTGATCCACCCTTAATCGCACTCCACACTCGATGTACATCTCTGGTCCGACGACAAGGGACCCTCCATTCACTCCCGCTTCGAGGGAGAGTGAACTGAGCGTCTTGGAATTCTGCAGCGGTTGGTATAGATTCTAATCTGAACCAGCATCAACTCACGACGGTGACTCGGTGATTGGCCGATGAGGGGATTTCTCATCCCGCACATTCTATGCACTCCCGCGCCGCACAGCGAGGCGGCGGCGGACTTCTTGTCCCAGCGAGAGATCCCGTGAAGCTCGCAGAGGCAATGGAGTGGATCCTCGCCGACCCCACCTTTGCGGCTCGCTTCGCTCCTCGCAACGAGACAGAGAGAACCTGGAGGATTCCTTGATGAAACGACTGTCGAAGCTCTCCGTCACGCTCCTAGTCGGTCTCGCTTTCGCGGCTTCCCGGGCCGCCGCGCAGACCCCCGACCCCAACACCGTTCTCCTCCGCGCGACAGGGGACGCGAAGGAGTATCAGAACGCGAACGTGGTCGTGGTCTACGACAGCACCGATGTTGATGTGAAGGAGACCGGACTCAGCTACGTCCTTATACACAGGCTCACGAAGATCCTCACGTCCGCCGGTGCGAAGGAATACCGCCGGGTGGCGTTCGGCTACGATCCCCTTTCCGCCATGGTCGAGATCCGGCTCGCCCGCATCTATCACAAGGACGGGACCGTCGAGACCGTGCCGGCGGGCCGCACGTGCGACTATCCTGCTCCAGCCCGCGCGATCTACTGGGGAGCAAGGGAGAAGATGGTGGAGTTCGGCAGGCTTGAGCCGGGCGATGCAGTCGAGACAATCATCTTCCGGAAAGGGTTTACCTATGCGCTGCTCGCAGGGGAAGAGGGGGACGACAAGTACATACCACCGATGCGAGGCGAGTTCTACGACATTGTCGAGTTCTGGTCCTCCGTCCCCGTGAAAGAGAAGGTCTACCGCGTCGCGGTCCCGAAGGAGAAAGTGCTTCAGTATGAGTTCTATAACGGCGAGGCGACATCCTTCGTCCACTTCAGTCCCGACGACGAGAAGCGGGTCGAGGTCCTTACAAACGCGGACCGGGTCGCGCCGCGATTGATTGCGTCTGCGCCGGAAAAGCAGACGGGCGGAAAGACGATCTACTGCTGGTCGAAGCGTGACATCACGCCGTTCCGGCAGGAGCCGGGGATGGTTGCCCCATCCGATGTCGCGCCGAAACTCCTCGTCTCGACGACACGCGACTGGTACGCGAAGTCGCGTTGGTTCCACAACGTGAACGAAGAGTACGGGAGCTTCGCCGTGACGCCGGAAGTGAAGAAGAAGGCCGACGGACTCCTCGCAGGCGTCACCGATGAGATGGAGAAGATTTCCATCCTCACGCACTGGGTTGCTGAGGAGGTGAGGTACTCCGGCATCTCGATGGGTCCAGGGGAGGGATACACGCTCCACAAAGGCTCCATGACCTACCTCGACCGGTGCGGCGTCTGCAAGGACAAGGCAGGGATGCTCATCACGATGCTGCGAGCGGCGGGATTCCAGTCGTACCCCGCCATGACAATGGCGGGATCGCGGATCGACAGAATACCGGCGGATCAGTTCAACCACAGCGTCACGGTGGTGAAGCTCTCGAGCGGGCAGTGGATGCTCCTGGACCCGACATGGGTGCCCGGAGTGCGGGAGCTCTGGTCGAGCGCCGAACAGCAGCAGGAGTTCCTCATGGGAATCCCCGGGGGCGCCGATCTCATGACGACGCCTGTCTCGCCGGCAGAGAAACACTACTGGAAACTGAACGGTGTCTCCACGCTCACGGAAGACGGGACGCTTGAGGGCTCACTCACCGTCGTCGCCGAGGGACAGTCTGATGCGGCAATCCGACGTGCATTCACGAGAAACTTCATCTCGGGATGGGAGGAGTACATTCCGCGGGTGATGAACGACATCTCTCCGAAAGCGGAGATCCTTGCGCAGAAATTCAGCGACCCGGTCGACCTGAGCACACCGATGACGTTGACGATTACCTACCGCATCCCTGGATATGCAACAGTCACAAACGACAGAATCCTCTTCACTCCTCTCCTTGCCCGGAACCCTTTCGGCGACCGCATCATGAGTCCGGAGATGTACACCGACACGAGCCTCGCATCGCGTTTGTATGGCTTCAGGATGCGCTGCTCGAAATTGACGCAGATCCATGAGACAGTGACGCTTCCGCAGTACGGGAAGGCGCTCCTCATCCCGCGGTTTGCCGAGGTGAAGGGCCCCTGCGCAGGCTTCACTGCAGCCTACGAGGTCGAAGGGACCACACTGAGACTGAGCGCGGTCCACAGGATGGAGAAGCGGGTCTATAAGCCGGAGGAGTGGCCCGGATTCAGACGTGCGCTCATCGAACGAATGAAGCTGACCGACTCACCGCTTGTTCTTGCGAAATAGGAGGCTCCCACGATGAAGCGTACTGCGACGTGCATCCTTCTCCTCGCGGTCCTTTTTGCCGTGAGCGCACCGGCCCAGTCCTCACTCGAACAGGGGGCTGACGCAGTCTACCTCGATATTTCCCACGAATACATCCTCAATCCGGACGGAAGCACAATCTACAACTACGAGCACCGATTGAAATACCTTACGAACTTCTCGTTCAACAGTGCCTACGGAGAATCGTTCATCGTCTACGATCCCGAGTGGCAGACGCTGAAGGTGACGAAGTGCGCAGCGACGATGGCGGATGGAAGGGTTGTCAATGCTCCGTTCAACGCGTTCAACGAAGTCCTCCCGCAGTGGGCAGCCGGCATGGCACCGTATGTTCGCCTGAGAGAGATGGTCGTGACGCACACTGGACTGGAGAAAAACGCCGTCGTGAACCTCGCCTACACGATCACGACGAAGAAGGGGTTCTTGCCGGGCCTCATGGGGAGCGTGATGTTCGGCGACCGGAGCCCGATCGGGCGAATGACCGTCCGAGTGAAAGTCCCGTCGGGCACGTCGCTCGCGGCCGGCATGGCGCGCGTTGATTTGAAACCCGTCGTCACGGCCGAGAATGGATACTCAGTGTCGACGTGGACGTTGGAACACATCCCGCTCGCCGCAGTCGAGGCGTCGCAGCCGCCGCTTGCTTCGTTCCTTCCCGTCCTTCTCTTCAGCACGGCAGGGATGGAAGACCTCCAACGTCACCTGATCGGCGATGAATCCTCGCGCTATTCGCTTTCGCCGACAGCCATGTCGCTTGCGAAGGAGATCACGAAGGAGAAGGGAAGCTGGATTGAAAAGGCGCTCGAGCTTCGCGCGTACGTCGAGGCAAACGTCGGTTTGATGAACGCCGAGCTTCCGGTGCTCGGCTACCGCGCAATGCGGGCACAGGAAGTGCTCGACAGGAACGCCGGGTCGCAGCTCGACCGCGCTGTTCTCCTTGCGGCACTCTGCCGTGCCGCAGGCATCACGGCTGTCCCGGTGCTGACTGCCGCTGCGCATTCATTGCCGACCGATGTGCCGTCGCTCAACCAGTTCACGAATGCCTGCGTGATGTGCAGCTGCGAGTCCCCGGAGGGTGAAATGGTCTTCCTTGATCCGAACGCGCCGCAGAACGGCCCAGCGCTGACAAGGAGTGCGGGGAGGAACTTCCTGCCGCTCATGAAGGACGCGAAGATCACCGAGATGATCGGGCTTCGGAGTGAAGCCAGCACTCTTGAGTTCGATGGCGACCTTACGATTGGCGATGACGGGAAAGTCGAAGGGACAGCGAAGGTGAAGATGACCGGGGGATTCGACTTCTCCTTCGCGAAGGAAGCCGCGCCCGGATCAGTGAGAACGACACTCGTTAAGATCGGACAGGGGATGCGTGTGACCAACCTTCAGACGGACTTCCCGAAGAACGGAACGACAGAATGCAGCGCGAATGTTTCGTCCGGCTCTCCGCTTGCGGATGCCGCCGGGCTTGTCAGGTTCGCTCTCCCCGGTGCTGCGGGCGGGTTGGGTGACCTTCATCTGTCGCTCGGTTCTGCGCCGCGCACGACACCGGTGGATTTCGGGTTTCCTTTCCGCGAGGAGGAGCGCTGGACCATTCACCTGCCGGAGAACATATCAGTTGCCATCATGCCGACGCCGGTCAATCTGAAAAATGAAATTGGCGAGGTGCACTTCGCCTTCTCTCAGGAAGGAAAGGATGTGAAGGTCGTCCGGACGTTCGTCCTCAACGTGCCTCGCGTGCCGGTCTCCGAGTACGGGTCGATCCGTTCGATCGTGGGCACGTGGCAGGAGCCCGCGCATCAGGTGATGGTTCTCAAGAGGCCATAACGATGATTGAGACAGGGCAGCGGTAGATGGGAGGACTGCGAGAGTTGTGCGGCGGAGAGCCGGTCTACCCTCCTTCTTCGAAGAAGCCTTCCCTGATGAGGAGGAGAACGGCAGACTGGGGGACGATGACGTACTTCTGCTGTTCGTACTCAAATTCATACGATTGGTTCTGAAGATAGATCGCGAGGTCACCCTCCTGCGCCTGGAGTGGAATGTACCTCGTCGCCTGCTTCGGCTCCTTCCATGGCTCATCGACATCCGGAGACGGGCCGACCGGATAGCCGGGTCCCAACTTCACAACGTACCCGCTCTGAAGCTTCTCCTTCTCCTGGAATCCGGGCGGCAGATAGAGTCCGGCGCGGGTGCGTTCCGACATCGTCTTCGGCTTGAGAAGAATCCGGTCGCCGACCAGAATGAACCTGTCGATGATATTGAGGTTGAGATTCATAGAAGTGTCATCGCTCTTGACCCTCAGGGAAAGATAGCGAATTCGTTGCCAATCTTAAAGTGGTGCCGGCGGTCGGATGCGTGCTTCCAGAAGGCAACGAAGCGGAGGCGGCTAACCTCGTGCGTCAACGCGAGGAATGGAGATGACAAGCTTATTGCCCGTCTGCCAATTTGTCGCAGTCTCTTGAATTGTGGCACTGGAAGGGGGGAAGACGGCCTCAAAGTTGATTTCCGCTCGCTTTTGTATTAAATTGCAATGTTTTCCCGCTTTGGCTCAAATGCGATTTGATCACCATTCTCTCTGAAGAATTGAAACTTAGCAGAATCACTCGCCCTTTCCTTGTTGCCAATCTTGCCGTTAGTCTTTTAGTGCTTCTCGCACTTCAGGTTGCCGCTCCTGCCCTCCCCGGTTCCACAATGTCCCTGGCGGCGGCCGAAGATTTCCTCGAGGGGTCAGACTCCCAGCGGCGCGCTCCTCTCCTTGGATCTTCACAGCAATCCCCGACTCGTTCCGTCATCGACCTCACAGGTCTCTGGCAGGTGGCACGTGAATACGGGCAACGGGAAAGCGTCCGTGTCCCGAGCGCGTCTCTCTTCAGCGGGAAGATGACATTCGTCCGGACGTTCGACGTTCCCGACAGCCTTCTCGGGTCGTCGCATTTCCAGCTTCTTGCCGATGGTATCAGCGACCGATGTGAGATATGGATCAACAACAGCTACATCGGTCAGCACACCGGCGGCTACACAGGCTTCTCGCTCCCCGTGAACGTCTCCGCTCTCCGTGCGGGAGGAGGGAATACAATCAAGATCGCGGTGGACAACAGTCTCGACGCAAGGAGAAGTCTTCCTCCCGAGCAGCAGGTTTTCGGATGGAAATCGTACGGCGGGATCATCCGCGGTATCTCCATCCTTGCGACACCGCAGACGTGGGTGGATGTCGTCGTCGTCGATCCGGTGTTCGATCTCCAGTCGCGGCGGTGCAATGTACGCTTCATGATCACCGTCGGGACGGCCTCCCGGGAACTCGCTTCTTCACTCGTGAGGCGGGGGAAGAGCTTTCTCCTCGCGGTGGAGATCGCGCAGACAGTCCCCGAGGCCTTCACGGCCCGTTCGGCTCCGGTCGCGGTCGACCTGTCGGGGCGAGGCGTGGAGACAGTGTCGCTTCAAATCCCCAATCCTGCTCTCTGGTCTCCGTCGAGCCCGAGGCTTTATGAGGCGCGCATCCTCCTCCTCAGCGGGGAGCGGAGAGCAGTCATCGACGAGAAACGGGTCAGCTTCGGCATCAGGTCCCTCACCGCGGACCGGGGCCGCCTCTACCTGAACGGTGAACCGATTCTTATCAAGGGAGTGACATGGGTGGAGGACTTCCCCGGCTCGGGAGGCGCTGTTTCCGAAGAGTGCATCGAGCGTGACCTTGCGATGATCAAAGCGCTCGGGGCGAACGCCATCCGTGCGGCTTTCCATCCTCCGCACCCGTACCTCGTCGACCTCTGCGACCGGTACGGGATCCTTCTCTTCGAAGAAATGCCCGCGTGGAATGTCCCTGACGGCATGTATGCTGCGCCGGGCTTCCGCGAGAGCGCAAAGAAATACCTGCGGGAGATGACCTCACGTGACAGGAACCATCCCTCGATCGCCGCATGGGGACTCATGTCGTGGTTCGATTCGTCGTCCCCCGAGGCCGCCGAGGTCCTTGCGGAACTCACACGCGATCTCAGGGCAGGCGGCGACCGCCACCTCACGTACATGGTCACCCCCCTTGTGAGGAACGACGTCTGCGGCGAGGCAGTGGACCTTCCGATGCTTGACCTCCAGGGGGCTGATGTGGACGGGTTGAAAGAGGCGGCGCTCATCTGGACATCCCGCTATCCTTCGAAACCCTTCCTCGTCGGTGCGTTCGGCGACATCGTCGAGCACGGAAATCACCGGGGCTACAGTGACCCCCGCTCCGAGGAGGCGCAGGCGAACCGGTTCGTCCAGTACTACGCCGTCGTCCGAGAGCTCAACCTCAGCGGTGGGTTCCTTGCATCCTTCGCCGACTGGCATGGCGACGTGCCGACGACGCTCCAGCCGTACCGCGGTGGCGTGATGTACAATCTTGGCATGCTGAGCTACCAGCGGCAGGAACGCTCCGCCTACGCTGTTGTCCGCGCCATGTACACCGGCGAACGCATCCCCGCCCTCGTCATGGGATGGAGCAGCGAGCAAACGCCGATGGCCTTCATCATTGTCGGACTCCTCGCGCTCATTATCACTGTCTATGCGATGAATCAGAACCGCCGTTTCCGTGAGAACGTCTCGCGAAGCCTCTTCCGGTCGTACAACTTCTTCGCGGACCTTCGTGATGAACGTGTCATCTCACTCTCGCAGACCCTCTTTCTTGCCGGACTCCTCTCGCTCACCGCGGCTCTCACGGCGGGAAGCCTGCTCTATCATTTCAGGTTCGATCCTGTTGCAGACAGGCTTCTTTCAATCGTCCTCATCTCTCCTGGGCTCAAGGGAGAGCTCATCAACCTCACATGGACTCCCACGGCGTTCCTCCTCTACGGCACGGTTATCG
>PEWR01000081.1 GCA_002779395.1 Ignavibacteriales bacterium CG07_land_8_20_14_0_80_59_12 | reverse complement strand
CAGGATGGCGGAATGTGGAACCGATTCGGACTGCGTCTGCTCAAACTTGAACTTCTGGGACCAGGCGACGACGGGCCGCCAGAAGAGCTGATCGACGCCGACGATCATGAGTGTCATCGCGATAATTGCGGAAATCATCGCAGGCAGGTTCCCTGCGTTAATGGCGACGCTCATATACGACCCGATGCCTGGAAGGCGGAAGTCATGCGTGCCGAGGATGAACGCTTCGCTCACGGTAAGGAAGAACCACCCGCCCGCCATCGACATCATGCTGTTCCAGACCAGACCGATGGACGAGTAGGGAAGCTCGAGCTTTGTGAAGCGCCGCCACCAGCCGAACCGGTAGATTCCGGCAGCATCGACAAGGTCCGCCGGGATCGTCTTGAGCGAGCTGTAAAAACTGAACGTCATGTTCCATGCCTGTCCCGTGAAGATCATGAGGACGGCGGCAAGCTCGAGCCCGAGATTGCTGTGTGGGAAGATAGCGACAAGCGTGAGAACGAGTCCGGGGAGGAACCCGAGGACCGGGATACTCTGCAGAATGTCGAGGAGAGGCAGAAGGATGCGGTCGGCCTTTGGGACATAGGCTGCGGTGTAGCCGTACGCGAGCGTGAAAAGAAGCGAGATCGCATAGGCGGCAAATCCACGGAAGAGAGAGAACGCAGTGTATCTCGGGAGGGCCCAGGGGCTCAGGTCAATTTCGACAACGGGGCGGAGAATGCCAGTCCATTCCTTCCCTATGCCGAGGAGCCCGTAGATAAAAGCGAAGAGAGCGAGCAAAATCAGGGCATCGGCCGGACTGAAGAGAGAGCGAAGGCGGATGTTCGGCCGAAAGAGGCTCATCGCAGCAAGGCCGGAACCAGGGAGAGGAAGAAGTAGCCAAATGAAACCACGGATGACATGGAAGCTCCGTCCGCCGCGTGTCTACAACGGACGCTCAGCGGAGATAGTACTTGAGCGGGTTCGGGATGATGCGGCACTCTTCCGCGATTGCAAGGCGTGCGATCTTCCCCGCCGCGCGGAGCTCGTAGAGCCGCGGGACGATCTTGTCGCGAAGATCGAGCGGCGTCATTGGGTTGATGAAGATGCTCGTCCCTCCCTCGAAACCCGCCGCCACATTCACACGCCACTTGATAAGGATATGCCACGGCATCTTGTAGACGGCGTCAACAGGAGTGTAGTACCACTCTTCATTGCACGAGATCTGGCTTGAGATGGCTGCGTGGCACGCCTGCACGAGGTCGCTCACGCTCCGGAGCTCCTCGTCGGTGTGTTCGTACGGGCGGCTGGCGTACGACTTCGAGTAAATCTCGATCGTCGGATGACGGTGTCCGATGCCAACGAACGCGATAGCGTGGTCGTTCTCTGCGAACACAAGGTTGTTTTGTGCGGAGAAGTTTGCCGCAAACTCGTTGAACGCGTTTGGGTTGTCCTGTACCATCTTGATCTGGCGCTGGATGGACGCACCCCACTCGTCGAGTGCGACGAGCTGCTTGTGAAGATGGTCGAACGACGCACCGGCGGGCCGGAGCCAGTTCTGAAAAACGCTGATGTAGCGGACGTACCGGTTGTGCGTGATGATGTCCTTCATCGCGTCGACCGTGAACTTGAAGTACCAGAAGTGTTCCTCGGGTGTCATCTCGCCGGATGACTGAAGCTGCGAGTCGTACTCCGCACCATCCTTGTAATGGCGGTGGGCGATGATGAGCTCGTGGCCGCCCGCGAAGAACGCATCGGCCACGGAGAGCTTTTCTTCAAGAGAGATCTTGTCGATCTGCTCGGCGGTCTTGCCCGACTGGCGGAGCTTGTAGTTCAGAACGTCCTGCAGATGCTTCATGCCGAGGGGATTGTTCACGTACTGTTCACGCCACCTGAGCAGGTCCTCGGTCATCCGGTAGTTGTAGTTTTTCCGCCAGTAGTCAATGGTAACAATCTCGAAGAGGTTTCCGACTCGCCGAAAAGCGGGTGTGGTCTTGTTGTATTCGTCGGCGGGGACGCGGTCGAGCTTCACGAACGTGCTGTCCTTCGGTACGAGGCGTGACTTCTCCGGCGGTGTCTCGAACATCCGCGCTGTGCAGAAGCTGCAATAGTCCTCAGGACTATGGCGCTCAATCTTCTTTGCCGTGGGAGGAACGCTGTTGGTGATCGGCTTGCTGCTTCGACCCGGTACGGACCACACCTCAGTCCCCGTGAAGGGGTTAATCTGCTTCACGGTTCCATCCGGCATGATGTGGTAGAACACATGATACTGCATCGAGTTCACGGCATTTCCCTTACATTATGGACTGATCCATCTACTGCAACAGATAATATACGCACGCTGTGCAGGTTTTCCTTGGAATCGCTTCCATGGGGAACAGGCGGAATCCTTGCCTTGAACGACTTGAGGGGGATTCTTTGGAGAAATCCCCCGCGGAACCAGAAATTGAACTCCCTCCCTACACCAGCGTGCGCCCCGATGCGTCAGCGAGGAGCGCTTTCACCTCGTCCGGCGTCCTCGCCTCCGCGTAGAAGCGAATCAGCGGCTCCGTCCCCGAGGCTCGCACCAGAAGCCAACCCTCGTCAAACAGGAACTTGAAGCCGTCGATTGTTTGAACGTCGCGAACGACCAGGCTGCCGATGGTCTTCGGTCTCCCAGAGAACCGCTTGATGATCGCCTGCTTCTCCTTGGGCGTCACGTGCGCGTCGATGCGATCGTACGACCGCTGTCCGTATTCATCAAACAGCTCCTGCGTCAGCTCGCTCAGCTTCTTCTTCCGGGCCGCCATGATCTCCGCCATGAGGAGTCCGACGAAGATGCCGTCCCGCTCCGGGATGTGCCCGCGAATGCCAAGCCCGCCGCTCTCCTCCGATGCGATGAGAATGTCACGCTCTGTCATGAGCCGGCAGAGGTACTTAAATCCGACGGGGGTCGTATGGAGCGCCAGGCCGTATTTCGCGCACATCTTGTCGATCATATCGCTCACGGAAAACGACTTTGCTACCTCGCCCCGAAGCCCTTTCACTTCAACGAGGTACTTTAGAATGATGCCGAACACGCGGTGGAAATCGATGAACTCGCCCTTTTCATCAACCGCGCCTAACCGGTCCGCATCGCCATCCGTCGCAATCCCGAGGTCGTACGTCCCCTCTCTTACCGTATTCGTCAGTTCGGTCAGGTAGTTCGCGATCGGTTCAGGGTTCACACCGCCGAACGACGGATTGAAGTCATTGTGGAGAAGCGTAAGACCTGGGAGAATCCGCTGCATGACCCCCTGTCCGGCACCGTGCATTGCATCGAAGACGATCCGGAATCCGGCGCTCCTGATGAGGTCGATATCGATCTTTCCCTTGATGTCCTCAATGTAGAGCGAGGCGAGGTCGTCGTACCGGACGATCTTCCGGTCGAGGAGCTCCTCGAGGGAGAGCTTCCTGCGGACGCTCTTCACCTTCGCAAGCTCACGTTCCACGTCCGCAATCATCTCGGGGTAAGCCGGGCCGCCGAAGTACCCCTTCACCTTGAAGCCGTTGTACTTCGCGGGGTTGTGGCTCGCGGTGATGACAACGCCGCCGGCGGCCTTGAGCTTCTTCACGCCGAGTGACACCATCGGTGTCGAAACGATCCCCGGCGCCAGGCAGACACGGATGCCCGCGCTGCCGAGAACCTGCGCGGTCGTCTCTGCAAACTCCTTCGAGAGGAATCGCGCGTCGTAGCCAACCACCACCCCGTTCCTGAGGTTCGGTTGGCGCTTGAAGAAGCGTGCGGCGGCAAGGGCGACTTTCGCAACGTTCTCGAACGTGAAATCGTCGGCAATGATCCCACGCCACCCGTCGGTTCCGAATTCAATAGCCATGGACTTCCCCTTTCCCGCTCACCCTTTCCGCTGCTTGAATGCGGAGATGCCTGCGAACACGGCGTCGGTGTCAAGCTCCTCTTCAATCCGGATGAGCTGGTTGTACTTCGCGATGCGATCAGTGCGGCTCGCCGACCCGGTCTTGATCTGTCCGGTGTTCACAGCGACGACAAGGTCAGCGATCGTCGCGTCCTCTGTCTCACCCGAGCGGTGGCTCACGACTGCGGTGTAGCCGGCGCGCTTGGCCATTTCAATGGCGTCGAGGGTCTCGGTCACGGTCCCGATCTGGTTGAGCTTGATGAGGATGCTGTTGGCAACGCCCTGCTCGATGCCGCGGGCGAGGATCTCGGTGTTTGTCACGAAAATATCGTCGCCGACAAGCTGAATCTTCCCCCCGAGCTCTTTCGTGAGAAGCTTCCAGCCATCCCAGTCGTTCTCGGCAAGTCCGTCCTCGAGCGAGATGATCGGATATTGCCTTGCCCAAGATTCGTAGAACTTTACCATCTGTTCTGCCGTCCGCGCCGACTTGTCCGATTTCTTGAAGACATATTTCCCATCCTCGAAGAACTCGCTTGCGGCGGGGTCAAGGGCGATGAAAACATCCTCACCCGGCTTGTAGTTCGCCTTCTGAATCCCCTCAAGGATGACATCAACCGCTTCCTCGTTCGACTTCAGGTTCGGCGCGAAGCCGCCCTCGTCGCCGACGGAGGTGGCGTACCCTTTCTTCTTGAGGACGGACTTCAGCGCATGGAATACCTCAGCTCCCATGCGGAGCGCCTCCGCGAAAGATACCGCGTTCACCGGGACGATCATGAATTCCTGGATGTCGACGTTGTTGTCCGCGTGTGCCCCGCCGTTGAGGACGTTCATCATCGGGACGGGGAGGACTTTCGCGTTGACGCCGCCCAAATAGCGGTAAAGGGGAAGGCCGAGTGTCTCCGCCGCCGCCTTTGCGACGGCCATGGAGACACCAAGGATTGCGTTGGCGCCGAACTTGCTCTTGGTCGGAGTCCCGTCAAGCTCGATCATCTTCTGGTCAATCCCCACCTGGTCGAGTGCATCGAATCCTTCGAGCTCCTCCGCGAGCGTCGTGACGACGTTCTCCACCGCCTTCGTCACTCCCTTGCCGTTGTAGCGCGATGGGTCCTCGTCGCGCAACTCAAGCGCCTCGCGCTCTCCAGTCGAAGCGCCGCTCGGGACGGCCGCGCGCCCGACCACACCGCTAGCGAGCTGGACTTCCACTTCAACTGTGGGATTGCCGCGGGAATCAAGTATCTCACGGGCCCAGACATCTTCAATCGTCGTCATAGATACGCCCTTTCCATTGACAGGTTTATGCCTTCACGTTCGCACATGATGATTCGCTTACGGCCGCATGCATGAGGTGGTCCTGACAGAAGGAACACGCGGCAACCCGGTGCTGCCGGTCATGTCACCGGAGCAAAGCGCTTAAATAAACGCAATCCAAGTATGAAAATCAAAGAAGCCTGGAGGCAGAACAACGCTGGCGAGGAGAATCATGTTTCGATGGGGAGAATCAACGGAGCCGTTCCTCGACGAGCTGTAGGACCTGCTCGACCGTAACGCCCTTCATGCACGCCATGAAATCGTCACCGGAACGGTTGCAGAAATCGAGATGGCAGGGGTGGCAGGGGACATCATGCCGGACCGTGATGTGCCCTTTCGATTCCTGGTACGGAAACCAGATATCCTCCTCTCCGGGGCCGAAGATACCGACCGTCTTTGTACCGACGGCCGCGGCAACATGCATCGGTCCGCAGTCGTTCGATACGAATACATCGAGGGTTGAAAGAATCGCGGAGAGCTTCTGAAGCGGGACTGTCGGCAGAATCGAGGCGAGTCCGTCGGCCTCCCTCTTGATGTAGGATATTAGCTCGCCGTCCTTCGGTCCCTGCGTGAAGAGGACCTGAGCCCCCGTGCGTTTGACGATTCCCCGTGCCAGCGCCACAAAGTGCTCTTTTGGCCACATCTTGGCCGGCCACGTGGCGCCGGGATGCAGCCCGATAATTCTCTTCCGAACGTCGATCCCCTGTTGTGTGAGGAATTCGAAGGCAGAACCTTTTTTGTGGGCGGAAACGAAAAGCTCAGGTGGGTGGGGATGCTCGACGCTGATTCCGAGCGGCTCAAGGTACCGTAGGTGGAACGCAGTGGATGTACGCCGCACTCCGTCGTCCGGGACCTTGGTGGTGAAGAGCCTCCCTCTCCCGCGGAAATCCCCTCCGATCCTGATGTGGGCACCCGAGAGATACGTCAGGAACGCACTTCGCGGATTTCCGAAGAAATCCACCGAAGCATCGAACTTCAACTGACGGAGCTGACGAACGACGCGTGGCTGCTCAAGGATTGCGGGACGCGAAAAGTCGAACGGAATGATGCGATCGAGGTGCGGATTCCCCTCAAGGAGCTCCACCGAGTTCTTTTCACCGAGATAAGCGATGAACGCGCGAGGGAATGCCTCCCGAACCGCCCGAATTGCGGGAGTCGTGAGGACAATGTCCCCGATGTACATCATCCGTGTGAGAAGGATCCGTGGCGAGTCTGTAAGAAGAGACATTGGGTACGCGTCTGGTTTCAACACAGCTGACAATATACCTCATGGCATGCGTGCGCGCAATTTTGAATGTCCAAAGAAACTTTCAGAGTATCTTCACGGCAAGCGCAAGGCCCAGCCCTCCCATCCGGCAGACATGGGCAAGGAGAAGGAGGAGCTTGAAAAGGTCTCCTACGGACAGGCTGTGCTCGTGTGCGTGTTCCGGTCAATTGCGATGGATAGCTGCATTTTCTTCGCTCCACATGCTACTTCGATTCTGAAGGCAGAGAAAGTGGGATACAGCGCGGCTTCCCGGTGCTCAAAGGAAATCGCGATTTCGGACTGTTTTCGGCAATTTCGCGCCTTCTGCTTTCTTTTCGCACATTGCCGACCGCACGAAAAGGGCCTTCCTGGCCAGCCCGATTTGCACTCTGTGCGAATTCTGCTATATTTCAGGGAAATTAGACGGAGCGTTTCCTTAGTCTTGATTAGGGAGTTGATGGGAAACAGATCACGTTTTCTCTCGGGCGAGAGAATTGCTTCGGTTCCGATTCCGGCCGATGTATCGGTGACGGAGCTCGTCGACAGTTTCTTCCAGGCGTATAATGCGGCGCGTCTTCGCGAAGCAGCGAATCTCTTCGTTCAGAAGATGCTGGGCGCGGAGGTAACAATTGGCATGAGCCTCGCGGGGGCCCTCACGCCGGCGGGACTAGGAGGATCCTGCATCGTCCCACTCATCGAGAGCGGATTTGTCGATTGGATTGTCAGTACCGGGGCGAACCTTTATCATGATACGCATTTCGCACTCGGGCACGAGCTTCACCGGGGCACTCCCTTTGTCGATGATCGTCGGTTGAGAAGCGAGGGAGTGATCCGAATTTACGATGTTCTTTTCCATTACGACGTGCTTCTTTCGACCGATGCTTTCTACCGTCAGATCATCAGCCTCCCCGAATTCCAGCGCGAGATGAGCACCGCCGAATTTCACCATCTGATTGGGGAATTTGTAGCAGAACGAGAGCGGCTTCTCGGCATCAAGCATATGAGCGTCCTTTCTGCGGCCTACGAGTGCGGCGTGCCTGTCTATACATCGTC
>PEWR01000101.1 GCA_002779395.1 Ignavibacteriales bacterium CG07_land_8_20_14_0_80_59_12 | reverse complement strand
TTGCGGGCCTCGGCATCGCTGCGTTCATCAAGACGCCGAAGCAGGAAGCGGCGTAGTGTCGCATCTCCTGGAACCCGGTCTCGTTCAATACGGAAGGTGAACATCGTCCAAATTATTAAGGGGCAGGGACGCCGCAGTCGATCGGCGAGAAGCGGCAGGGCGTAACCCCGCACACGACGTTCGGACATTCGCGGAGCGCCTCCCTCAGCACTGGCGGCGAGGGTGTCTGCATCCGGGGTGACGAGCGTTCGGTGGAGGCCACCGGTTCTCGGGGAGTCCGGTTCGCGTTCCGCTCATACGACGTTCGAACATCGGGGCGCGGGTCGTCAGACTCGGACGAACTCTGTCGCGCTACGCCCTTCGATGTGCTCGTTCGCTCCGTTCGCGCTCGGTGGATCGCCACGACGCTATGCGAAATCGTTGCATCGAATAATACACCTGAAGATGTGACGTAGCATCGTATGAATCAGTCTTTGAACAGTGCAGATAGAAAGGAGAGCTCATGGAAATATCGAAGCGTGTTGCTTTGGTTGCACACGATAACTGCAAGAAGGACTTGGTCGAATGGGTGCAATGGAACTGGAAATCACTCCTAAATCACAGGTTGATCTGCACCGGGACTACTGGCCGCTTGGTTGAGGATGCCATATCCAAAAAGCTGGAAGCTGGGGAGTCGTTGACACAGAGCATCGTCAAACTGAGATCGGGTCCGTTTGGTGGTGATCAACAACTGGGAGCAATGATTGCAGAAGGAGAGATTGATATTCTGATCTTCTTCTGGGATCCGATGCAGCCGCACCCCCATGATGTCGATGTGAAGGCTTTACTCAGAATCTCTGTTCTCTACAACATTCCTACAGCCTGTAACAGGTCCACAGCGGATTTTCTTATTTCATCTCCTTTGATGAGAGAACGATACACCCCCAAGCTCATAGACTACTCACAATACATGGACAGACCAATGTCATCTTAATCGAGAACACTTGCAATTTCGCACAACAACGGTGCCGACGGCTCACGCTCATGTCACAAGTTGTGGTTGTGCTCGGGGCTACTATGATCCTTTCTCGGTATTGTGGATACAGTGAAAAGGTAGTACATTCTTGGAGAGGGATGTGTCCACACGGACAGGGAACGGGCGCTGGTTGTGACCCAAGCATCCTCCTTTCGTGCGGCCAGCTGATTTCTGTCAGTGGATTCCTCGCGGGAGGACTGACGAACAAATAGGCAGGGGCGGCGATGTGGAACCGAGACTACTTGCGCATTCAGATCTTCTCCATTGATCAACTCCTCGGGGGCATGACTCCAGACCTCCCAGGCAGGATCACGACCCACAAGGAGGCGAACCGCGTGCGCATGCAGACCGGCAAACAAGAGAGATTTGACCTGTAGAAAGAAGAGGTGTGCGTGTCCTCCCTTTATCTCCGTGGCAACAAGGTTTGGATCAACTACCGCGACAAACACGGCATCCGGCACCGCCTTCCTACTGGCTTCAAAGTCAAGAGATTGTCCAGCCGGAATGGTGCTCCGGCACCTTTGGCTCATGCTCTGTCACATCACAAGAGCTTCGCGACAACGCTCCGCTACTATGCCGCCTTGGACATGAATCAACTTCGAGGCATCCTTGCCAACAGCCGGGATGACGGCAGATGGGAGGGAGGGAGAGAAGGGGTCGGGATCTCCGTCACAATTTGGGCACACCAAAAAGTAAGGGCTTGCAGTCATTCTGTAAGCCCCTGTGCTTTAATCACCTCCAGCGCGCCCAGAGGGATTCGAACCCCCAACCCTCAGATCCGAAGTCTGATGCTCTATCCAGTTGAGCTATGGGCGCATAGGGCGAAAGGCGTTATAAAACTTACAAAAGAGCCCAGGTCAAAGCAAGTGATCCTCATCCTGCAACTACCGGCTCTTTTGTTGGAGTATTGACCTTGATAAGGTAATTGCATACATTTCTCGAGATTTTCGTTGTTTCTCTTAATTGTCTCTTCTCTTTGTGCTCTGCTTTCCCTTACCCCCGCCCCAACACTCCCCCATATGGGGCAGCTACAAGTTCTCCATGAGAAAATCCGTAATACGCGTGTAGAGGTTCTCGCGCGTCGCACCGCCGAAGATCCCGTGGTTCCGGTTCGGGTAGAACGCGGTCCGAAATTGCTTGTTTGCCTTCTCAAGCGCGTTCACAAGCTGAATCGTGTTCTGCCAGTGGACATTGTCATCCGACGTTCCGTGAATGACAAGGAACGCACCCTTCAGCTTTTCGGCGTGGTTGACGGGTGCTGATTCCTCGTACCCCTTCGGGTTGTGTTGCGGTGTGTCCATGTACCGTTCGGTGTAGATTGAGTCGTAAAGCTTCCAGTCCGTCACAGGCGCGACCGCCACGGCGGTCTTGAAGTAGTCTGCCCCAACGAGGAGCGTCAGGCTTGCCATGTAACCTCCGTAACTCCATCCCCAGATGCCGATGCGATGTGCGTCGACGTACGGAAGCGTCGCAAGGTACTTTGCCCCTTCGATCTGATCGTTGACCTCCCACTTGCCGAGCTGGTTGTTTACGATCTTCTCGAAGGCACGCCCCCTGCCGCCGGTCCCGCGCCCGTCGACGACGAAGATAAGGTAGCCGTTCTCGGCCAGCAGCTGATGCCAGAGGTAGCCGGTACCTCCCCATGCATCGCGAACAGTCTGTGACCCAGGTCCGCCGTAGACGTCGAAGAGAACCGGGTACCGCTTTGTTGAATCGAAGTTCACGGGATAGAGGATTGCAGCATTCAGCGTCACTCCGTCGCTCGTCGCGAACGTGATGAAGTGCTCTGCTCCGATTGCGTAATCCCGCATAGGGCTGAGCGGATTCGCCTCGAGCACGCGGACGACGTTGCCGTTCGATTCAAGGAGGATCTGCTGCGTCGGCGTCTCGATGTTGGAGTAACTGTCAAGGTAGTACGCAAATGTTGGGGAGAAGGAGACGCTGTGGGTTCCCCGGTCGCGGGAAATCTGCGTCAGTCCCCTGCCGTTGAGCTTCAGGCTGTAGAGCTGCCGCTCAAGCGGTGAGTTCTTCGTTGATGTGAAGTACACGAGGTCACGCCGCTCGTCGACGCCTTTGAAATCGGAGACTTCCCAGTCACCGCTCGTTACCTGGTTCACGAGTTTCCCGTCGTAGTCGTAGAGGTAGAGGTGGAGGAAGCCGCTCCTTTCGGAGCTCCAGATGAACTGCCTCTTTGATTTGAGGAACGTGAGGCCGTTCCTCACACTCACCCACGCGGAGTCGCGCTCGGTGATGACGGCCCGCGTCGCCCCGGTTGTGACATCGGCGAAGAGGAGATCGAGGACATTCTGCCGCCGGTTGAGCCTCTGGATGGAAAGGACGTTGGGGTCCTGCGTCCACTGGATGCGCGGGATGTAGACGTCGGTGTCGGTCCCGAGGTCCATCCACTTCGTTCCGCCCGCGGCGACGGCGACGACACCGATCTTCACAACGGCATTGGTGTCGCCCGGATTCGGATAGCGCTGCTCTTCGATGCCGGGGTGGAGCGGCATGAAGTCCGTAATCGGGTAGACCGGCTCGTGCGAGATGTCGAGGCGCCAGAATGCGATGCGACGGCTGTCCGGGGACCACCGGTACCCGTTGATGATCTCGAACTCCTCCTCGTAGACCCAGTCGAACTGTCCGTTGATGATCGTGGCGCTACCGTCGTGCGTGAGCTGCTTCTCCGACCCGGAGGTAAGATCATAGACGAAGAGATTGTTCTCGCGGACAAAGCCGATGTGCTTTCCGTCCGGCGAGAACTGGATGATGCTCTGCGGTTCCTTCGTTTTCGTTATCTGACGGAATGATTTCGTCTTCATGTCGTAGAGGTAGAAGGCACCTCCGGTCTTAAGCGACCGGGCCGGGAGGGTCTCGGTGAAGAGGATCTGGTCTTCAGCCGGGGACCAGGCATACGTCGTAATGCGAAACGGCTCGGTCCCGCCGGGAAGAAGGAGGTCCTTTGCGTTGACTGCAATCTCGCGCTTTCCCGATTTCACGTCGTAGATCCAGATACTGCGGAGCTTTGTGCTTGTATCTGCAACGTCGAGATATGAGAAGCGGTTACCGCTCTTCATCCACTGGATCCCCTGGACCGATTTTGCGGAGAAGAGGGAGCTGCCATAAATGTCGTGGACCGTGAGCCTCTTTTCGGTGCCCAGGGCGGTGGCGCTAGTCGCGAGGAGAAGAAGGAGAGCGAGTCGGATGATGCGTGCGCGGAGGGAATCTGCTTGGGCGGATCGATCTTGCATGGGTGCGGTTCCTCCATCATTTGTCTACAGACCGGTGACTTGAGAAAGTAGGGGTTGCAGAGGGACAAATCAAGCCTGCCTTGGGCAGATTGCGGCGTGTTGTTTGCCCGCTTCGCAAATTAGGAAATCCATGGGTCCTACAGAAGGAGCCACGAAGGGGGCAAAAGGTTCCGCGGTCGGCAGCTTGCAGCAGAGTGGGGGAGAGGGATCATGTGCGGATTTTTGAGGCTCCGGGAGCGTTCGGGTTGCGTGGCCCCGGGTGGATTGCAGCATCGTTTGGGCTGAATGTGGTGGTTTAGTCCACTTATTGGTTGACTTTTGTCGGATTTTTCGTATATTTATAATCTAGGTCGTAATGCATTGCTGGTGTAGCTCAACTGGCAGAGCAGCTGATTTGTAATCAGCAGGTTGTGGGTTCAAGTCCCTCCACCAGCTCGTCGTTCTTTTCGATGGATTCCGGCGACTGCCCGACCAGGCAGTTACGCACCGGGCAGGTAGCGAAGTGGTCAAACGCAACAGACTGTAAATCTGTCGGCTCCGGCCTTCGGAGGTTCGATTCCTCCCCTGCCCACAACGGACCCGTTTGCGGGGCCGCCGTGGTTCGGGGAACGGTTCTTTCCTTTCGGCGCGGGAGTAACTCAGTTGGTAGAGTCACAGCCTTCCAAGCTGTTGGTCGCGGGTTCGAGTCCCGTCTCCCGCTCTTGCATGGGAGTTGTCCGCCAAGGGCGGATCTCCCGCTCTCAGTTCAGGGCAGTGAACACCGCCGCCCCCGGGACTCCATGGCCGCGCCGTACAGCGGCACGCCATTTTCCGTGCTCACGTAGCTCAGTTGGTAGAGCACTTCCTTGGTAAGGAAGAGGTCACCGGTTCAAGCCCGGTCGTGAGCTCACAATCGTCCTTCCGCTACCGGGTGTCGGGTTGAACCTGGGGCGGGAGCAATTTGTTTTGAGCAAGCCCCGTTCACTTCTCTCCCGGGCGGCCCGTTCGGGAGAGATCAGCGAGAAGGAGAATCGTTTGTGAGAGATATCATCACCCTTGAATGCACCGTCTGCAAGAACCGCAACTACACGACCACGAAGAACAAGAAGAAGCACTCCGGGCGGGTCGAACACAAGAAGTACTGTCCCACGTGCCGCAAGCATACCGGGCACAAGGAAACGCGCTGACCCTTCTGGGCGCGTGCGTTACGTCAGTAGCTCAACTGGTAGAGCAGCGGTCTCCAAAACCGCAGGTTGGGGGTTCGAGTCCCTCCTGACGTGCGAAGCGCGGCGCGCAGCGGGCGCTCGCCGCGGCGGAGTTCTGAAACCTGCCAAAGCAAGGTCGTGAAACCCGCGGAGGCGGGAACGCCAGACGAAAGAAAACTCAGGCAACGAACGGGGCAGTATGAAAGAGAAGATCATTGCATTTTTCAGTGACGTCGTTCGCGAGATGAAGAAGGTCACGTGGCCGAAATGGAAAGAGCTCCAGGAGTCCACGTGGGTCGTGATCGGCGTCACGCTCATCCTCTCGGTGTTTGTGTACGTCATCGACCTGATCGTGAGTTCGGCACTGAAGAGAATTTTCTAAGAGGCTCGCGTGGCGAAGAAATGGTATGTTGTCCGGACGTACTCCGGTCACGAGAACAAGGTGAAGGCGTACCTCGAGAACGAGGTACAGAACGAGGGGCTGGGGGAGAAGATCACAAATGTTCTCGTCCCCTCTGAGAAGGTGTTCGAGATTAAGGGAGGGAAGAAACGGAGCAAGACGCGGACGTTCTTTCCCGGCTACATCCTCGTGGAAGCGGACCTCGACGAGAAGGTGAAGTATGTCATCACGAACACTCCGTCCGTCATGAGCTTCGTCGGGCCGAAGGGGATGCCGGTGCCGCTCCACCCGGACGAGGTGCGCCGGCTCGTCGGCCGCATCGGTGAGACCGCAGAGGTTGAGACGATGGAGGTCCCCTTCCACATCGGAGAGGCCGTGAAAGTGATCGACGGACCGTTCAGTAACTTCGCCGGGTTCGTGCAGGACGTGAACGAAGAGAAGATGAAGGTCAAGGTGATGGTGAGCATCTTCGGCCGGAAGACACCTGTCGAGCTTGACGTCTCGCAGGTGGAAGTGGAGAAGTAAGAGGGCGCGCCGCTGCGGCGCACGAAGCGTCTCATACGGAGAATCGGAGCAGACATGGCTAAGAAGATTGTCGGTTACGTGAAGCTGCAGATCCCCGCCGGACAGGCGAATCCCGCACCTCCGGTCGGCCCGGCCCTCGGGCAGAAGGGTGTCAATATTATGGAGTTCTGCAAGCAGTTCAACGCGAAGACGCAATCGCAGCAGGGGCTCATCATCCCGGTGGTCATCACGGTGTTTGCAGACAAGTCGTTCACCTTCATCACGAAGACGCCTCCCGCCTCCGCGCTCCTCAAGAAGGCAGCGAAGATCGAGAAGGGCTCCGCCGAGCCGCACCGGACGAAGGTCGCAACCGTGACGAAGGCACAGGTGAAGGAAATCGCGACGCTGAAGATGCCCGACCTTAACGCGAACGACATCGAGGCGGCGATGAAGATGGTCGAAGGGACCGCCCGGAGCATGGGCATCACGGTTGCAGAGAACTAAACGGTACAGGGTTTCCCACAGGAGTTCATCATGGCGAAGGTGAGTAAGCGGTTCAAGGCTGCAGAGTCGAAAGTCGATCTCGCGAAGACCTATACGATCAGCGAGGCGGTCGCGAAGGTGAAGGAAACCGCCTCGGCGAAGTTCGACGAGTCGGTCGACATTGCCGTGCGCCTCGGTGTTGACCCGCGGAAGGCCGACCAGGCAATCCGAGGCACGGTCTCCCTGCCGCACGGCATAGGGAAGACGGTGCGCGTGCTCGTCCTTGCGAAGCCGCCGCGCGACGAGGAGGCGAAGGCCGCAGGCGCCGACCACGCCGGGTATGATGAGTACCTGAAGAGAATCCAGGAGGGATGGACCGACATCGACGTCATCATCGCCACGCCTGACGTGATGGGCGAAGTCGGAAGGCTCGGCAAGATCCTCGGCCCGCGCGGCCTTATGCCGAACCCGAAGAGCGGGACGGTGACGACGGACATCGCAAAGGCGGTGACCGAGGTGAAGGCGGGCAAGATCGAGTTCCGTGTCGAGAAGGCCGGAATTATCCATGCGCCGGTCGGGAAGGCGTCGTTCGACGCGAAGAAGATCGAGGAGAACGTTCAGGCAATCCTCGGCACGATCATGCGGCTCAAGCCCTCGACCGCGAAGGGACAGTTCATCAAGAGCATTGCACTCTCCAGCACGATGGGCCCCGGCGTCCATATTGACCGAAACGCCGTCCAGGCGCTCCACTGAAACGCACAGGGATCGAAAGACTAACGGAGCAGAGAGCTTCCAGCATATTACGCACTCACTTGATTCATACATCCAGCCCGCCTGCTGTCTCCGCCACCAGCGGGGAGTGCTTCTCAGCGAGTGGGAATCACTGACGGCCAGAATGCCTCCCGCACCGCGTTCTCCCGCGGGGCCGTGAGGCGGAATCAACAGGTATTCCATGAAACGAGAAGAGAAAGAACAGATCGTCGCCGAAGTGGCGGAAAAGGTCGGCCGGGCGCAGAGTCTCTTCCTCACGGACTTCACCGGAGTGACGGTGGAGCAGGCGAACGAGCTCCGTAGGGAGTTCCGCAAGAACGGCGTCGAGTACACCGTCACGAAGAACACGTTCCTCCGGAAGGCGCTTGAGTCCGTGGCGGGCTATGACGGCCTCGACGACTATCTCCACGGGCCGACGGCGGTCGCCTTCGGGTACGACGACCCGATCGCGCCGGCGAAGGTGATCAAGAAGTTCTTCGACAAGGCGGAGCGCCCGAAGCTCAAGGTTGCGGTCATCGAACATCAGGTGTTCGACGGCAAGCGGCTCGATGAGATCGCGAAGCTTCCCGGTCGGAAGGAGATCATGGCGTCCATCATCGGCGGCATTCAGGCCCCCGCGTCCGGCATCGTCGGCGTGCTCAACGCCGTGCCGCGAGACCTGGTGAACGTCATTGATCAGATTGCGCGTTCAAAGGCCGAAGTACAGGCCGTATAACTGGAACTCAGTCACCCTTAAAGGAGTCATAGAGCAATGTCAGAGATCGTCCAGGAATTAGTCGAGAAAATTGAGAAGCTTACCCTTCTCGAAGGCTCCGAGCTGAAGAAGGCGCTCGAGGATCGCTTCGGCGTGACTGCCGCCGCCCCCGTCGTGGTGGGTGCCGTCGCAGGTGCCGGTGCTGCCGCCCCTGCCGCGGAGGAGAAGACGGAGTTCACGGTGGTCCTCAGGGCCGCCGGTGCCCAGAAGATCAACGTGATCAAGGCAGTGCGAGAGATCACCGGGCTGGGCCTCAAGGAAGCCAAGGACCTTGTCGATGGCGCTCCGAAGCCCGTCAAGGAAAGCATCCCGAAGGACGAGGCGGAAAGCCTTAAGAAGAAGCTCGAGGAAGCAGGCGCCGAAGTCGAGCTCAAGTAAGTCCTTGACCACAAGCGAGCATCAGAGAAACAACGCCTCGTTACTCGACGACAATACACAAGCCGGTGGCCGTTCGCCCGTGGCGAACGCCTGGCGGCTTCCCGTGTCTCCCGATGGCAAAGTTGAAGCGCGGCCCCATCGCGAACAGGAGGAGTCCGTCCTGTCTGCATGGGCCGTTTGCGTCCATTTTTGGAAGGAGAGTGTCCCGTGAAAGACCTGACGAACCGTGCTGATGGGAACAATGGACGTATATCCTTCGCCAAGACCCCTTCGGCGATCGATTATCCGGATTTCCTTGACATACAGCTGCGATCGTTCGACGAGTTCCTCCAGGCGGGCGTGGCGCCCAGGAAACGGCGCCGCATCGGCCTCCAGGAAGTCTTCGAAATGAATTTTCCGATCGTCGACTCCAGGGAGAATTTCACCCTCGAGTTCGTCGAGTACTACATCGAGCAGCCGAAATACAATGTCGGCGAGTGCGAGGAGCGCGGCCTCACCTACGCCGTCCCGCTCAAGGCGAAGCTCCGCCTCTCCCGGAAAGGGGAGGACAAGAAGACGTTCGCGGAGACCATCGAACAGGATGTCTACCTCGGCAACACGCCCGCGATGACGGAGCACGGGACCTTTGTCATCAACGGAGCCGAGCGCGTCATCGTGAGCCAGCTCCACCGATCACCGGGCGTCTTCTTCAGCGGCTCCATTCACCCGAACGGTACCCCGATCTTCAGTGCCCGCATCATCCCGCTCCGGGGCTCGTGGATCGAGTTCTCGACCGACATCACGAACGTCATGTACGCGTACATCGACCGGAAGAAGAAGTTCCCGGTGACGACGCTCCTCCGCGCCCTCGGCTACTCGTCGGACGACGAACTCCTCCAGCTCTTTAACCTTGTCGAGGATGTCGAGATCCACAAGCACGACCTCGCCGACTTCCTCGGCCGCATCGTGTGCAGTGACGCCGTCGACACGAAGACGGGTGAAATCTTCATCTCACGCGACACGAAGATCACCGAGGACACGATCAAGAAGGTCAAGAAGGCGGGCGTGAAGAAGATCCGCCTCCTCCGCACCGAGGTCGGGCAGGAAACCTCGATCATCGCAAACACGATCCAACGCGACCTCTCGCGTTCCGAGGATGACGCACTCGAGGCGATCTACCGGCAGCTTCGCTCCTCCGACGCGCCCGACATCGCCACTGCCCGCACGCTCGTCGACCGGCTCTTCTTCAACCCGAAGCGGTATGACCTCGGGAGCGTCGGCCGGTTCCGCATGAACGAGAAGCTCGGCCTCAAGGTCCCCATTGACCAGACGACGCTTACGAAAGAGGACCTCGTCGCGATCATCAACTACCTCCTCGAGCTCCAGCAGGGGAAGCGGAACGTCGATGACATCGACCACCTCGGCAACCGCCGCGTCCGCACCGTCGGAGAGCAGCTTGCACAGCAGTTCAACATCGGCCTTGTCCGCATGAGCCGCACGATCCGCGAGCGGATGAACCTGCGCGACACCGAGGGGCTGACACCGCAGGACCTCGTGAACGCCCGGACGATCACGAGTGTCATTAACGCATTCTTCGGCACGAACCAGTTGTCGCAGTTCATGGACCAGACGAACCCGCTCGCCGAACTCACGCACAAGCGCCGCATGAGCGCCCTCGGTCCCGGTGGCCTTACGCGCGAGCGCGCGGGGTTCGAGGTCCGCGACGTCCACTACACGCACTACGGGCGCCTTTGCCCGATCGAAACGCCGGAAGGGCCGAACATCGGCCTCATCTCGACGATGTGCATCCACGCACGCGTGAACGAGTTCGGCTTCCTTGAGACGCCGTACCGCAGGGTCGTCGACGGTCGCGTCTCGGACGAGGTCGAGTACCTCACTGCCGACCGGGAGGACAACGTGACGATCGCGCAGACGAGCGCCTCGATCGACGAGAAGGGGCGCTTCCTCGATACGAAGATCACGGCGCGCGTCCGCGGCGAGTTCCCGGTGGTCGCGCCCGACAAGGTCCAGTACGTCGACGTCGCCCCGAACCAGATCGTGAGCGCCGCGGCCGCCCTCATCCCGTTCCTGGAGAACGACGACGCCAACCGTGCCCTCATGGGCTCGAACATGCAGCGGCAGGCGGTTCCACTCCTGCGGCCGGAAACACCGCTCGTCGGGACCGGGCTCGAGGAGAAGGTGGCACGCGACTCGCGCACCGTAATCGTTGCGGAGCGGAACGGGACAGTTGAGTACGTCTCCGCCGACGGAATCGTCGTCGCCTACGACCACGACGAGCGAAGCCAGGAGGCGCTCCTCTCCTTCGACGAGAAGTTCCGGGTCGAGTACAGGCTCACGAAGTTCCGCCGCACGAACCAGGACACTGTCATCAACCAGAAACCGATCGTGAAGGTCGGCCAGCGCGTGAAGAAGGGAGAAATCCTCGCCGACGGCTGCGCCACCCAGAAGGGGGAGCTTGCCCTCGGGCGCAACGTGCTCGTCGCCTTCATGCCGTGGAACGGATATAACTACGAAGACGCTATCGTCATCAGCGAGCGCGTCGTGAGCGAGGACGTCTACACGAGCGTTCACATCGAGGAGTTCGAGCTCCAGGTCCGCGACACGAAGCGCGGCGAGGAAGAGCTGACGCGCGAAATCCCGAACGTCTCCGAAGAGGCGACGAAAGACCTCGACGAGTTCGGCGTCGTCCGTGTCGGCGCCGATGTGAGGGAAGGCGACATCCTTATCGGCAAGATCACGCCGAAGGGCGAGACCGAGCCGACGCCCGAGGAGAAGCTCCTCAAGGCGATCTTCGGCGAGAAAGCGGGGGACGTGAAGGACGCGTCGCTCAAGGCGCCGCCCGGACTCCACGGCATCGTGGTGAAAACGAAGCTCTTCAGCCGGAAGAAGCGCGACGCCGACGCGAAACGGGACGAGAAGAAGGCGCTGGATGCACTCGAGCGTGCGTACCGGAAGGGGCTCAAGGCGCTCCGCGACAAGCTCATCCAGAAGCTCTCGCTCCTCCTCGAGGGGGAGAAGTCGGCCGGCATTCGCGACGTCGACGGGAACGTCGTCGTCCGCGCGGGAACACTTCTCCGCGAGGACCTCTTCCAGAAGATCGACGAGATTGAGAAGCTTGACCCGACCGGCGAGTGGGTGGACGAGAAGCGGACTAATGCCCTCGTTGCGAAGATCTACGAAGCGTACCGGGCGAAGCAGACGGAGATTGAAGAGATATACAAGCGCGATAAGAACAAGATCATCCTCGGCGACGAGCTGCCGCCGGGCATCGTCCAGCTCGCGAAGGTGTACGTTGCGAAGAAGCGGAAGCTCTCCGTCGGCGACAAGATGGCGGGACGCCACGGCAACAAGGGCGTCGTCTCCATCATCGTGCCGGTCGAGGACATGCCGTTCCTCCCCGACGGGACGCCGGTCGACATCGTCCTAAACCCGCTCGGCGTGCCGTCCCGTATGAACCTCGGACAGCTCTACGAGACCGCACTCGGGTGGGCTGCGAAGCTCCTTGGCTGCAAGTACTCATCGCCGATCTTCGACGGCGCCCAGTGGGAGGACGTTCAGGCAGAGCTCGAGAAGGCCGGCCTGGACCAGAACTCGAAGACGGTCCTCTACGACGGGCGCTCCGGCGAGCCGTTCGACCAGGAGGTAACGGTGGGGCAGATCTACATGATGAAGCTCTCACACCTCGTCGAGGACAAGATTCACGCCCGGTCGACGGGTCCCTACTCCCTCATCACACAACAGCCGCTCGGCGGGAAGGCGCAGTTCGGCGGCCAGCGGTTCGGCGAGATGGAGGTCTGGGCCCTCGAAGGGTACGGCGCATCGCATGTCCTCCAGGAAATGATCACCGTGAAGAGCGACGACGTGAGCGGCCGTTCGAAAGTCTATGAAGCCATTGTGAAAGGAGAAAACCTTCCCGAGGCGAGCGTGCCTGAATCCTTCAATGTTCTCGTACGGGAACTGATGGGACTTGGCGTTGATGTGAAGACCGAATGAGCGAACCGCAGGCGGAACTGGTCAGGTGTCACGGGATATTGATTTTGGGAGGTTCTCATGATAAAGCAGTCGGATAGCGGCACAAAGCGCGGGTTCTCGAAGATCTCGATCGGACTCGCGGCACCTGACACGATCCTCTCCTGGTCGCGCGGAGAGGTGACGAAGCCGGAGACGATCAACTACCGTTCGTTCAAGCCGGAGAAAGACGGACTCTTCTGCGAGAAGATCTTCGGCCCGGTGAAAGACTACGAGTGCCACTGCGGGAAGTACAAACGCATCCGGTACAAGGGGATCATCTGTGACCGCTGCGGCGTCGAGGTGACGACGAAGAGCGTCCGACGCGAGCGGATGGGACACATCGTCCTGCAGGTCCCTGTTGTCCATATTTGGTACTTCCGCTCCACGCCGAGCAAGATCGGCTACATCCTCAACCTCTCGGCGAAGGAGCTCGAGAAGGTCATCTACTATGAGTCGTACATTGTCATACAGCCGGGCTCCACGGGGCTGCGCCCGAAGGACCTCCTTACGGAAGAGCAGTACCTCGATGTCCTCAACGCGCTCCCGGAGAAGAACCGGGAGCTCGCGGACACCGACTCGCGGAAGTTCATCGCGAAGATCGGCGGCGACGCGGTCAAGGACCTTCTCAAGCGCACCGATATCGAGACTCTCTCGGCGGAGCTCCGCGCCCTCGCGAAGGAGGAGACATCGGTCCAGAAGAAGCAGGATGCCCTCAAGCGCCTCCGCGTCATCGAGTCGTTCCGCGAGCGCGAGGACGGCGTCATGAACAAGCCAGAGTGGATGACCCTCAACGTCATCCCGGTCATCCCGCCGGAGCTCCGTCCCCTCGTCCCGCTCGAAGGGGGACGCTTCGCAACCTCCGACCTGAACGACCTGTACCGGCGCGTCATCATCCGCAACAACCGTCTGCGGCGCCTCATGGACATCCGCGCACCGGAAGTGATCCTCCGGAACGAGAAGCGGATGCTGCAGGAGGCGGTCGACGCCCTCCTCGACAACTCACGCCGGATCGGCGCAGTGCGAAGCGACAACAACCGCGCGCTGAAGTCCCTCTCCGACATGCTGAAAGGAAAGCAGGGACGCTTCCGCCAGAACCTCCTCGGCAAGCGCGTCGACTACTCCGGCCGTTCGGTCATTGTCGTCGGCCCGGACCTCAAGCTCCACCAGTGCGGCCTCCCGAAGGACATGGCGGTCGAGCTGTTCAAGCCGTTCGTGATCCGGAAGCTCATGGAACGCGGCTACGTGAAGACCGTGAAGAGCGCGAAGAAGCTCGTGGACCGGAAGGGGCCGGAAGTGTGGGACGTGCTCGAGCACATCATCGACGGGCACCCGGTCCTCCTCAACCGGGCGCCGACGCTCCATCGGCTCGGCATCCAGGCATTCCAGCCGGTCCTCGTCGAAGGAAAGGCGATCCGCATCCACCCGATGGTCTGCACGGCATTCAACGCGGACTTCGACGGCGACCAGATGGCGGTCCACGTCCCGCTCTCCTACGAGGCGCAGATGGAAGCGCGTCTCCTCATGCTTTCGAGCCACAACCTCCTGTCCCCGGCCAACGGTTCGCCGATCATCCATCCGACCCAGGACATGGTGCTCGGCCTCTACTATATGACGAAATCTCGCGCCGGCGAGAAGGGAGAGGGGAAGCTCTTCTCGTCGCCCGACGAGGTTATTGTCGCCTATGAGAACAGGAAACTCGGCCTCCACGCCCGCATCAAGGTGCGCGTCCAAAACCGCACAATCGAGACGACGACGGGGCGCGTCCTCTTCAACCAGATCGTCCCGAAGGAGCTCGGGTTTATCAACGAGCTCCTCAACAAGAGCCGCATGGTCCAGATCATCGCGAGCCTCTACCGCAAGGCCGGCGGGCTCACCGCGGTGCGGTTCATCGACGAGGTGAAGGAGCTCGGTTTCCGCTTCGCGACGCGGGGCGGTCTCTCCATCAGCATCGCCGACATTACGACACCGCAGGAGAAGCGAGACATTGTCGGGAAGGCGCAGCGCGACGTCGACAACGTCGAGAAGCAGTACTACAACGGCGTCATCACCGCGGGGGAACGTTACAACAAGATCGTCGATATCTGGCAGAAGGCGTCGAGCATGGTGTCGGCGAAGCTTATGGAGACCCTCCAGCGCTCACGCGACGGTTTTAACTCGCTCTACATGATGGTCGACTCCGGCGCCCGCGGCTCGAAGGAGCAGGTGCGTCAGCTCGCCGGCATGCGCGGCCTCATGGCGAAGCCCCAAAAGAGCCTCACCGGCAGCGTCGGGGAGCTCATCGAAAACCCCATCAAGGCGAACTTCCGCGAAGGGCTCTCGATCCTTGAGTATTTCATTTCCACGCACGGCGCGCGGAAGGGACTTGCCGACACCGCCCTCAAGACGGCGGACGCCGGGTACCTCACGCGGCGGCTCGTTGATGTGGCACAGGACTCGGTGATCACAGAGGAGGACTGCGGCTCCATCCGCGGCGTCGAAACCGGCGCCCTCCGTGAAGGAGAGGATGTGAAGGAACCGCTCTCCGAGCGCATCGTCGGACGAGTCTCGGTCCGTGACGTCCACGATCCTCTCGATGAGAAGAACATCATCGTGCGGGCGGGGGAGGAGATCACCGAGGACAAGGCGACGCGGATTGCAGAGACATCGATCGAAACCGTCGAAATCCGCTCGGTCCTTACGTGCGAGGAGAAGCGCGGCGTCTGCGCGAAGTGCTACGGCCGCAACCTTGCGACCGGGAAGATGGCCGAGGGCGGCGACGCCGTCGGCATCGTGGCGGCGCAGTCGATCGGCGAGCCGGGTACGCAGCTCACCCTCCGGACGTTCCACACAGGCGGCACGGCGAGCCTCATCGCTGCCCAGTCGCAGGTCGTCGCGAAGGCGAGCGGCTGGATACGGTTCAAGGACCTGAAGACCATCGAGCGGCAGTCGGGGAGCGACACACGCCTCATCGTCGCCGGCCGGAACGCGGTCATCGAAATCCTCGACCAGGACAACCGCCTCCTCACGAACTACAACGTGCCGTACGGTGCACAGATCGTCGTGAAGGAAGAGGCGGAGGTGAGGAAGGGCGAGCTCATCTACGAGTGGGACCCGTACAACGCGGTCATCATCTCGGAGCACTCGGGCCTAGTCCGGTACGTCGACCTCAAGGACAACATCACCTTCCGCCAGGAGCCGGACGAGCAGACCGGTCACATCCAGAAGGTCGTCATCGAGTCGCGCGACAAATCGATCACACCGAGCCTTGAAGTCGTGAACACGAAGGGGAGCCGTATCGCAAGCTACCCGATCCCGACGCGGGCCCACATCGTCGTCGGTGACGGCGAGGAGCTCAGCGCCGGCAGCGTCCTGGTCCGCATCCCGCGCGAAGCAGGACGGACTCGCGACATCACGGGAGGTCTCCCGCGCGTCACGGAGCTCTTCGAGGCGCGGAGCCCGGTCGAGCCGGCGGTTGTCAGCGAGATCGACGGCGTCGTCACCTTCGGGCCGCAGCGCCGGGGCACACGTGAGGTCGTTGTCACGAGCCACGACGGGAAGGACGAGAAACACTACGTCATCTCGCTTTCGAAGCACATCCTCGTGCAGGAGGGCGACATCGTGAAGGCGGGGACTCGCCTCTCCGACGGGGCCATCAACCCGCACGACATCCTACGCATCAAGGGCGTGGCGGCGGTGCAGGAGTACCTCGTGAACGAGATCCAGGAAGTCTACCGCGTCCAGGGCGTGAAGATCAACGACAAGCACGTCGAGGTGATCGTCCGCCAGATGATGCAGAAGGTGCGTGTGTTGGATCCAGGCGACACGCGATTCCTCGAAGGCGACTATGTCGACAAGCAGATTTTCCAAGAGGAGAACGGGAAACTCCGGGACAAGGTCCTCATCACGAGCAAGGGGGACTCGAAGTACAAGAACGGGCAGCTCGTTGAGAAGAAGAAGGTCCGTGAAACGAACCTCGACCTGAAGAAGAAGACGAAGAAGGTGGCCGAGTCTCGTGATGCGTTCCCGGCGACATCCGAGCCGATCCTCCTCGGGATTACCTCGGCGGCGCTCGCAACCGAGAGCTGGATCTCCGCGGCGTCGTTCCAGGAGACGACGCGCGTCCTTACCGACGGGGCGATCCAAGGGAAGATTGATAATCTCCTCGGCCTGAAGGAAAACGTCGTCATGGGACACCTCATTCCGGCGGGGACCGGGCTGAAGAGGCACCGCGAGATCGTCGTGATGCCGAAGGAGGTCAAGGTCGCGGCGGAGGAGGAGGCGGGTGTGAGCGAGCAGGTGGGGGCGAACTGAGGGAGCCGAAGAAAGTGCGAACGTGTTGATTCTTAGGTGGAAATTGGGTATATTTATTTTCTTGCTGCCTGAGAGAAAAGAATAGGGATCGAAGTGCCAACAGTCAACCAACTCATTCGCAAGGGGCGGGAGGCGGTGGTCACGAAGAGCAAGGCTCCAGCCCTCCAGGGGAACCCGCAAAGGCGCGGTGTGTGCACGCGTGTGTATACAACCACACCGAAGAAACCGAATTCCGCCCTCCGCAAGGTGGCGAGGGTCCGGCTGACAAACGGGATTGAAGTCACCGCGTACATCCCGGGCGAGGGACACAACCTCCAGGAACACTCAATCGTCATGATCCGGGGAGGCCGCGTGAAGGACCTTCCCGGCGTGCGGTACCACATCATCCGCGGGACGCTTGATACCGCCGGCGTCGCAGACCGGAAACAGGGCCGCTCCAAGTACGGAGCGAAGAGACCGAAGGCAGCTTAGGATCAGGATTTCGTATGCGTAAAAAGCGAGCCCCAAAACGGCAGACCACGCCGGACCCGAAGTTCAACAATCCCCTCGTTGAGCGTTTCATCAACAATGTCATGAAGCAGGGGAAGAAGCAGACCGCCCGCAACATCGTCTACACCTCCTTCGACATCATGGAGAAGAAGACGAAGACGAACGGTGCCGAGGTCTTCCAGAAGGCGGTAGGGAATGTCCAGCCGCTCCTCGAAGTCCGTGCGCGGCGGGTGGGCGGCGCCACCTACCAGGTGCCGACGGAGGTCCGGTCGGAGCGCCGCACGGCGCTTGCGATCCGCTGGATCATCCAGTACGCACAGGAGCGTTCCGGACGGTCCATGTCGGAGAAACTCGCAGAGGAGCTCATCGCCGCTTCGAAGAACGAGGGCGGCGCGGTGAAGAAGAAGGACGACGTCCACAGAATGGCAGAGGCTAACAAGGCGTTCGCCCATTTCCGATGGTAAGGGAGCGCCGATGCTCCAGCCCGCCTATGGCGAGGCCTGCGGGCGGATCGACGCAGCAGGGAAGAGACGGCACGAAAAAATATGGCACGGGAATACACGCTCGACAGGATACGCAACATCGGCATCATGGCACATATCGATGCGGGCAAGACCACGACGACGGAGAGGATCCTCTACTACTCGGGTGTCCTCCACCGCATGGGTGAGGTGCATGATGGCGCCGCGACCATGGACTGGATGGAGCAGGAGAAGGAGCGCGGCATCACGATTACGAGCGCCGCGACGACCATCACCTGGCTCGATACACAGATCAACATCATCGACACACCGGGGCACGTCGACTTTACCGCCGAGGTGGAGCGCTCGCTCCGGGTACTCGACGGCGCCATCGCCCTTTTCTGCGCCGTCGGCGGCGTGGAACCACAGTCGGAGACGGTGTGGCGGCAGGCCGACAAGTACGGCGTCCCCCGCATCGCCTTCGTGAACAAGATGGACCGCGTCGGCGCGGATTTCTCCCACGTCGTCGGGGAAATCCAGACGCGCTTTGGCACGAACGCCGTGCCGGTCCAGATTCCGATCGGCGAAGGCGACATGTTCGCAGGCATCATCGACCTCGTGAACATGAAGGCGAAGATTTTCCACGAGTCGACGCTCGGCAGCACATTTGAAGAGATCGGGATCCCAAAGGACCTCCGCGCCTGCGCAAGCGAGTACCGCATGAAGATGCTCGAGGCGGTTGCAGACGAGGATGACACGCTCCTTGCGAAGTACGTCGACGGCAAGGAGATCACCCCGTCCGAGATCAACGCCGTCCTCCGACGCGCGACACTGAAGGTGTCCATCGTTCCCGTCCTCTGCGGTTCCGCGTTCAAGAACAAGGGGATCCAGGACCTCCTCAACGCGGTCGTAGCGTACCTCCCGTCGCCCCTCGACGTCAACGGAGGGATCATCGAGGGGCACGGGCCGAACCAGTCGGCGATCCTCACACGCCGTGCCTCGGACGATGAAAACCTCGCCGCCCTCGCGTTCAAGATCATGTCCGACCCCTACGTCGGGAAGCTGACATACTTCCGCGTCTACTCCGGCACGGTGAAGGCCGGCTCGTACGTCTACAACTCCATCTCAGGGAAGACCGAGCGCATCAGCCGCGTCCTCCGCATGCATGCGAACCACCGCGAGGATCTCGAAGAAGCGTACGCGGGCGACATCGCCGCCGCCGTAGGCTTGAAATACACGCGGACGGGCGACACGCTCTGCGAGAAGGACGAGCCGATCGTTCTCGAGAAGATGCAGTTCCCGACACCCGTCGTCGCAGTCGCGATCGAGCCGAAGACGAAGGCGGACCAGGAGAAACTCGGCGCTGCACTCCAGAAGCTATCGGACGAGGACCCGACGTTCCGTGTAGAGACGGACGAAGAGACCGGACAGACGATCATCAGCGGGATGGGCGAGCTTCACCTCGAGATCATCGTCGACCGGATGAAGCGCGAGTTCGACGTCGGGGCGAACGTGAGCCGTCCACAGGTCGCCTACAAGGAAGGTCTCCGGAAAACGGTTCAGTCGGAAGGAAAGTTTATCAAGCAGACCGGCGGCCACGGGCAGTACGGCCACGTGTGGCTTGAAGTCGGTCCGAACGAACCTGGCAAGGGGTTTGAGTTTGAGAACGCCATCATCGGCGGCGTCGTGCCGAAGGAGTACATCAAGCCGGTGATGGAGGGAGTTCGCGAAGCGATGAAGAACGGTGTGCTCGCCGGGTACCCGGTCGACGACGTGAAGGCGAAGCTCTTCGACGGGTCGTTCCATCCGGTCGATTCGTCCGAGATCGCATTCAAGGTTGCCGGCTCCATCGCGTTCCGCGAGGCCGCGAAGCGCGCGGAGCCGATCCTCCTCGAGCCGATCATGGACGTGGAGGTCGTGACACCGGAGGACTACCTGGGCGATGTCATGGGGGACCTCAATTCGCGCCGCGGAAAGATCCTGGGCATCAAGCCGCGGAAGAACGGACAGGTCGTGAAGGCAACGGTGCCGCTCGCCGAGATGTTCGGCTACGCGACGGCCGTCCGCTCCATGACGCAGGGGCGCGCACTCTTCACCATGCAGTTTGCACACTACGGCGAAGTTCCGAAAACCATCGCCGACGGCATTATCGAGAAGGTCAAGGGGACAGAAGTCGTTTCTGTGTAACGGGCAGGCACCCTGCGCTGTTCATCGCCAGAAGGGAATCACAAAGGAGAACGGAAATGGCAAAGGAGAAATTTCTGAGGGACAAACCGCACCTCAACGTCGGGACAATCGGTCACATCGACCACGGCAAGACCACGTTGACGGCCGCCATTACCATGGCGTTGGCGAAGAAGGGCCTTTCGTCGGTGCGAACGTTTGACAGCATTGACAACGCTCCGGAAGAGCGCGCGCGCGGTATCACGATCGCGACCGCGCACGTCGAGTACTCCTCCGCGAACCGGCACTACGCCCACGTCGACTGCCCGGGACACGCCGACTACATCAAGAACATGATCACCGGCGCAGCCCAGATGGACGGCGCGATCCTTGTCGTTGCCGCCAACGACGGCCCGATGCCTCAGACGCGTGAGCATATTCTCCTCGCCCGCCAGGTCGGTGTGCCGAAGATCGTCGTGTTCCTCAACAAGGTCGATATGGTCGACGACCCAGAGCTCATCGAGCTTGTCGAGATGGAGCTCCGGGATCTCCTGAAGAAGTACGAATTCCCCGGGGACGAGATTCCCATCATCCGCGGCAGTGCCCTCAAGGCCATGGAGAAAGGGGCCGATCCCAACTCCAGCCCCGACGACCCCGCATTGAAGCCGATCTATGACCTCGTTGATGCCATCGACACCTACTTCCCGGTCCCGAAGCGTGAGGTCGACAAGCCGTTCCTCATGCCGGTCGAGGATGTCTTCTCGATCACCGGCCGCGGCACCGTCGGCACCGGTCGTGTCGAGCGCGGACGCGTCCACGTGAACGACCGGATCGAGATCATCGGCCTCGGCCAGCACAAGGAGACCGTGGTGACGGGCGTCGAGATGTTCCGGAAGGAGCTTGATGAAGGAATGGCCGGCGACAACATCGGCCTCCTCATGCGCGGTGTGGAGAGGGACGAGCTTGAGCGCGGCATGGTGGCTGCCGCTCCGGGCAGCATCACGCCCCACACCAAGTTCTACGCTCAGGTCTACGTCCTCAAGAAGGAGGAAGGCGGCCGTCACACACCGTTCTTCCCGGGGTACCGCCCGCAGTTTTACTTCCGGACGACGGATGTGACGGGCGTGACGACCCTTCCCCAGGGGACCGAGATGGTTATGCCGGGCGACAACGTCGACGGCATGATCGTCGAGCTCATCACACCGATCGCCATGGAAGAAGGGCTCCGGTTCGCCATCCGCGAAGGCGGGCGAACGGTCGGCGCCGGTGTGGTGACGAAGATTGTTGAGTAAGGATTGGCGGTCCGTCCGCCCATAGCGGATCGATGATCCGCCCACGGCGGGCGGACCATTATTATTGCCCTCGCGAGAACGAACGAAGCGAAGTCCAGAGGAGTAACAAGCGTGCCAGGTCAGAAGATACGGATTAAACTGAAGTCATACGACCATGATCTCGTCGACAAGTCGGCGGAGAAGATCATCCGTACCGCGAAATCCACCGGCGCGTTGGTCGCAGGACCGATCCCGCTCCCGACCCGGAGAACCGTCTACACGGTGCTCCGCTCGCCGCATGTTGACAAGAAATCCCGCGAGCAGTTCGAGATCCGCTCTCACAAGCGGCTCATCGACATCCTCAACGCGACGGCGAAGACGATGGACTCGCTCATGAAGCTCGAGCTCCCGGCAGGCGTCGACGTTGAGATCAAAGTGTAATCCCCACAGGTTCATGACGGACTGGAGCGCATTTCGGTGAATGGCATTCTTGGCAAGAAGCTCGGCATGACGAGCGTCTTTGACGAGCGCGGAGAGATCATCCCGTGCACGGTGATCGAGGCAGGCCCCTGCGTCGTGACGCAGCTCAAGACGAAGGAAACGGACGGCTACGAGGCGGTCCAGCTCGGCTTTGACGAGAAAAAGAAGAATCGTGCGACGAAACCAGAGGCCGGCCATGCGGCGAAGGCGAACACCGTCCCGCACAGGCTCGTGCGCGAGTTTCGTACCGCACCCGAAGGGCTGAAGCTCGGCGCGAACATCACCGTGGAGATCTTCCGCAAGGGGGAGAAGGTAAAAGTCTCCGGCACTTCGAAGGGAAAGGGATTTCAGGGCGTCGTGAGACGGCACCACTTCGGCGGCGGCCCCGCCACTCACGGACAGAGCGACCGGCTCCGTGCGCCGGGTTCCATCGGCTCGAGCTCCTATCCCTCGCGTGTGTTCAAAGGCCAGCGGATGGCGGGCCATATGGGAAACACGCGGACGACCGTGTACAACCTCACGGTTGTTGATGTCATCCCCGAATCGAACCTCCTCCTCGTGCGCGGGCCGGTGCCCGGGGCAATCAACAGTTACCTACAAGTCCAGAAGTTGAGCCGAGATCGAGCATGGAAGTAGACGTTTACAAAATCGACGGGACGAAAAGCGGCGAGAAAGTGACTCTCGCCCCCGACGTCTTTGAGATCATCCCGAACGACCACGCCGTCTACCAGGCGGTCCGCGTGCAGCAGGCGAACGAGCACCAGGGGACCCACAAGACGAAGGGCCGCTCCGAGGTGAGAGGCGGCGGAAAGAAGCCGTGGAAGCAGAAGCACACGGGCCGCGCACGCGCCGGCACATCGCGCTCGCCCCTGTGGGTCGGCGGCGGCACGATCTTCGGTCCCCAGCCGCATGACTACGTGCTGAAAATCCCTGCCAGGGTGAAGGCGCTCGCGCGGAAGTCTGCACTCGCCTACAAGGCGCAGCGCGCGGAGATCATCGTGGTCGAGGATTTTTCCTTTGACGCGCCGAAGACGAAGTCGATGACGGCGCTTCTCAAGGCGCTCAACCTTGGCGCGACACGTACGCTCCTCCTCGTCCCGAAGGCCGACGGGAAGGTGCAGAAGTCCGGCCGGAACATCTTCACACTCGATATCCGCGAGGCCGCCAACGCCTCGACGGTTGACCTCCTCGACAACGGCATGCTCCTCATACAGCGAAGCGCCGTCGATGTCCTCAACACAATGTTCCATGCGGCGCGGGACTGAGAGGAGACAGCACGATGCATGAGATTCTGAAACGCCCCCTTCTCACCGAGAAGATGACGAAGCTCCAGGAGAAGTCGCAGTACGGCTTCGAGGTCGACATGAAGGCGAACAAGATCGAAATCGCCAGGGCGATCGAGAAGAAGTTCAGGGTCGTCGTTGAGAACGTGCGGACGATGCGGATGAAGGGGAAGACGAAGACGCAGCTCACGCGCCGCGGCCGGTTCACCGGGAAGCGGTCGGACTGGAAGAAGGCGCTCGTGACCCTCCGCGAGGGGGACAAGATCGATTTCCTTGAGAACGTGTAAGGCACTGAAGAGGATACAGAGGATTTCATGGCAGTCCGGAAACTGAAACCGACCACCGCGGCGACGCGCTTCTATTCGATTTCGTCGTTCGACGAGATCACAAAGAGCAACCCGGAGAAATCGCTTCTCGAGCCGCTTACGAAGAGCGCCGGGCGGAACAGCCACGGCCACATCACCTCGCGTCACCGGGGCGGCGGCCACAAGCGCCGGTACCGCGTCATCGACTTCAAGCGGAACAAGCGGAACATCGATGCGAAGGTCGCCGCCATCGAGTACGACCCGAACCGGACTGCGCGCATTGCGCTCCTCCATTACGTTGACGGGGAGAAGAGGTACATCCTTGCGCCGAACAGCCTCAAGGTCGGCGAGCTTATTCGCTCGGGCGAGGACGCGGAGATCAAGGCGGGTAACTCGCTGCCGCTCCGCCAGATTCCCGTCGGGAGCTTCGTCCACAACGTCGAGCTTCGCCCCGGCAAGGGGGGACAGCTTGCCCGCTCGGCCGGGACATCGGTGCAGGTGGCGGCCAAGGAGGG
>PEWR01000011.1:7288-7430 GCA_002779395.1 Ignavibacteriales bacterium CG07_land_8_20_14_0_80_59_12 | reverse complement strand
CAGTCTGATTCGTGCTTGGCTCAGGAACAACACTGTTCGCAGGTTGGTTCGCCATGGGAATGCTCCTCCCTCTTGAATGAATACCCGACGGAATCAAAAAGAAACGGCCGACGGTGCGCACGGCGGAAAAACGTTGGGATAG
>PEWR01000011.1:0-7213 GCA_002779395.1 Ignavibacteriales bacterium CG07_land_8_20_14_0_80_59_12 | reverse complement strand
AGGGAATGAGGTCGGTTAAGGCCGCTCGCTCCCACATTCCGGCGTAAGGTCTCCCTGCCCGCCTCATCACCACGTTGAAAAACGACGACCTGTTCACCAAACGACACCAATATAGGCGCTTGTGGATAAAAAGTCAAATGCTCCCATCGGCGGGGAAACGCAGGGGAGCAGCCGGCTCACTCGTCCCGTAGAGTCACACAGCGCCAGCACGATTCAACGGCATCCGAAATGGAATCAACAGGGCCAGGCATTGCACATCTTCTCAACGCTGTGTATTATTACAGACAACCATCATTGGCGTGCAGCGATCGGCATCATACATTTTTCGAGAGGGATTGCACCCGTCTCCCCGGAAACGGACTCCATTTCATTGAATCAACGCTGTAACAGGACCTCACGACTCTTCCTCGGTATCCTCTTCGTGGCCGGGGCGTTCGCCGAACTGCCTCCGTGCCTTGGAGCGACGACGGCGCAGAACTCCCCGTGGACCGCAGGGGATTCTTCCGGAGTTGTTGTTGAGTTCCGCGGAGTGGACCTCACGGCGTTCCCCGAGATCTCCGTCCTCATCGAGGTCCGTTCGAAGTACAACACACCGCGGGATTCTGTCTTCTCCCTCATCCAGTTGAAGGCGCGCGAATCGGGCATCCCGGTTCCATTCAAGCTGACACGCGCTTCGCAGGAGAAGCGAATGCCCATCGATTTCATCTTCGTGCTCGATGAGACGGGGAGCATGCAGCGGGAGATTGATGACGTGAAGGAAAACATCTACCACTTCGCGGACGAGATGGCACGCCGCGCGATCGACTACCGCCTTGGCCTTATCACGTTCTCCGACACGGTCGACACTATCTACGGCTTCACGCACGATGCGGAGAGGTTCATCGGTTGGATCGCCGCCATCCAACCGTTCGGGGGAGGTGACGAGAAAGAGAACAGCCTTGAAGCCTTGAACGCAACCCTCGAACTTCCGCGGCGCCCCGGCGCCCTTCGTGTTGTCATCCTTATCACAGACGCGCCTTTTCACCAGCGTGGCGAGATGGAAGACGGGACAACAACGTTCACCGCCGACAGCATGGGGGCACTACTGCGCAATTCCTACGTGCGGACATACTGCGTCGCCCCGCTCGAAGTCCCGCCCTTCCGGGGGATTGCCGGCGCCACCGGCGGCAAAGTCTTCGATGTCCGTTCCGATTTCTCAGCGGTCCTCGACGAGGTGGCACGATCGTCGTCTTCCCTCTGGACCCTTCTCTATCGGCACCAGGGCCCTTCGAGCCAGGACACGACGACCTTCGAACTCGAAGACGCCCTCCAGAAGGAAACCCTCCTCACCGTCCGCATCCCCCTCCTCAGCACGGGGCAGCGGCTCGTCAGCCGATATCCCCTCTTCGAGTTCGACAAAGCGACGCTGTCAAGCCAGTACATCCCCGACCTCGAGCGTGTCGTGATGGTCCTGAAGGAGAATCCGAGCCTCTCAATCAGGGTCGAGGGTCACGCCGATGAGATCGGGAGCGATGAGTACAACATGGATCTCTCGGTCCGGCGCGCACGGGCCGTGCGGGATTTCCTCATGAGTGAGGGAATGGATGGTCAGAGGATAGAAGTCAAGGGATTCGGGAAACGACGACCCGTCGCACCGAACGATACAGAGGAGGGGAGACAAAAAAACCGGAGAGTTGAATTCACAATCCTCCGGCCGTAGGAACCTCACCCTCCGTGGGGGCACACCCCCCGCCCGCCTAGAAACCGAACATCGAAACAGCTGCCTGTGCCACGTCGACAAGGGGCCCGAAGTAAAGGAACAGCCCAAGCGTCGGGATCACCAGGAAAATAAGAAGCACTGCCGATGGGACAGGGATCGAGATCGGCACAAGCGGCTTCCTTCCATCGACTTCCTTCAGGAACATGTTCCGGACGATGCGCATGTAGTAGTAGAGTGAGACCACGCTGTTCAAGACGCCGACGATTGCGAGCCATATCCACTGCTGGTTCACGAGCGCCGCGAAAAGGTACAGCTTCCCGATGAATCCGAACGTCGGCGGAATGCCGGTGAGCGAGAAAAGGAAGATCGCCATGCTCACGCCGACGAGCGGTGTCCGGTAGCCGAGTCCCCGGTACTCCTCAATTGACTCGCTCCCCGTCTCGTTTGCCACGAGCATCACGACATAGAAGGCGCCTAAGTTCATGAAGAGGTAGGCGACGAAGTAGATGAGGACCGCAGCAAATCCCTGGTTGCTCATCACGACGAGCCCCATGAGCATGTATCCGGCGTGGGCGATGCTCGAGTATGCAAGGAGCCGCTTCAGGTTGTCCTGCCAGATCGCGACGAAATTGCCAACGACCATGGTCGCCACGGAGACAACGGCGAGCAACAACGGCCAGTTGATCCCCTGCATCATCGCCCAGATGCCCGATGCGAGTTGCGTCGATGAGGCGAGGTCAATGAAGGTCACCTTGAGGAAACGCATGAGCATCGCGAACCCGCCGGCTTTCGAGGCGACGGAGAGGAACGCGGTGATCGTCACGGGCGCACCCTGGTACACGTCCGGTGTCCAGAAATGGAACGGGACCGCGGAGATCTTGTAGCCGAAGCCCGCAAGGGCAAGAACCCCGGCGATGAGGAGGGCAGTCCAGTTGATCGACGGCATCGAGAGGAGCGACTGGTTGAGCTCGTAGATGCCGAGCGTGCCGGTCAAACCGAAGAGAATCGAGAAGCCGTAAAGCATCAAGCCAGACGAGACCGCACCGTAGATCACGTACTTCAGTGACGCTTCGCTCGAATCGCGCGCCTCGCGCGTGAACCCCGTGACGATGTACGAGCTGATGCTCGTGAGCTCAAGCGCAAGGTACATCATGAGGAGGTTCGAAGCCCCGGTCATGAGGACCATGCCGAGCGTCATCGACGCAAGGAGCATGTAGTACTCGCCGAGGCGCTTCGGCGCCGTCTTCAGCTCCTTCGAAGCGAGCGAGAAGAGGACGATGAGAAGAGCCGACCCGAGGATGACGAACTTGAAGAAGTGCGCGAACGGGTCGAGGACGTACATCCCGCTGAAGATCCGCGCACGCACGCCGACCTCGGCCCCTACGAGAACCGCTGTGACGATCAATCCGGCGATCACGGTCCCCGCCACGATGACGGGGCGCCGGCGGAAGATCAGGTCGACAAGGATTGCCGCGAGCACGGTCGCGCAGAGGACGATTTCCGGCTGGAAGAGTGAAAGGCTTGTCTGAATCGATTCGAGCATCATCGTTGCCTGAAAATCTTAGAAACCGAGAGCCGCCGCCGCTGTGACGGGTGTCACGAACTTCACAAGCGTATTCACGGATGCATTCATCATGTTGAGCATCGGCGACGGGTAGATGCCGAGGAACAGGACGATGACCGCAAGCGGCACAAGCGCCGCGAGCTCGCGGCCGTTGATGTCTGGAAGCGCCTTCCACTTCTCTGGAAGCGTGCCAAGGAACACGCGCTGGAGCGTCCAGAGCATGTACCCCGCCGTCAGGACGATGCCGAGCGCCGCGATGATGGTGAGCGTCTGGAACACAGCGAATGCGCCAAGGAACGAGAACGCCTCGCTCACAAACCCACTGAGACCCGGCAGTCCGAGCGCCGCGAAGAACGCGACGCTCATCACGCCTGTGTACTTCGGCATCTGGTTCGCGAGTCCGCCGAACTCGTTGAGCCCGCGTGTGTGGGCACGGTCGTAAATGACACCGACAATCAAGAAGAGCATTGCCGTGATCGTGCCGTGGTTGAACATCTGGAAGACCGCGCCGGAGACACCCTGCGTGTTCATGGCGGCGATGCCAAGGACGACGATACCCATGTGGCTGATGCTCGAGTAGGCGATGAGCTTCTTGAAGTCGGTCTGCGCCATGGCAGCAAGTGCGCCGTAGAGAATGTTGATGACGCCGAGGATCGCAAGAGGAATCGCGTACGCACGAAACGCGTCGGGGAAGATTGGGATCGAGACCCTGAGGAGCCCGTACGTCCCCATCTTCAGGAGGACGCCCGCAAGGATGACGCTGATCGCCGTCGGTGCTTCAACGTGAGCATCCGGCAGCCAGGTATGGAACGGGAAGATCGGGACCTTGATCGCGAATCCGATGAAGAGGGCGATGAACGCGATGTACCGCGAGCTCGTCCCGATCCCCGCAAGGAGCGAGCCAGGCGTGAAGTTCGTCGGATCCATGAGCGCGATGAGGTTGAAAGAGTGGATCGGCGTGATCCCCATCGCCCTCCCTGCTTCGGCCGCAAGGAACACACCGGTCTGCGGATCGATGTATACCGAGCTGCTGAAGTAGAGGGCAAGCATCGCGAGGAGGATGAGGACGCTCCCGAAGAGCGTGTAGAGGAAGAACTTGATCGCGGCATATTCGCGGCGCGGCCCTCCCCAAATTCCGATGAGGAAGTACATCGGGAGGAGCATCACTTCCCAGAACACGTAGAAGAGGAAGAAGTCGAGGGCCACGAAGACACCCATCATGCCGGTGTCGAGGAGGAGGTAGAGGGCGAAGTATCCCTTCACGGCTTTCTCGATGTTCCACGAGGCGATGATGCCGACGAACGAGATGAGCGCCGTGAGGAGGACCATCGGCCCGCTGATCCCGTCGATCCCCATGAAGTAGTCAATGTGAACGCGGCCGAACCACGCGACGCTTTTGATGTCGATCCACGTCGCCTTCTCCACGAATTGCATCCCTGCAACGGTGTTGATGCCGCCGAGCGACCGGCTGAAGTAGACATAGACCAGAGCGGCGAGCACAACCTGCAGGAACGTGACAACCAGCGAGGTCCACCGGACGGCGTCGGCGCTCTTCTTCGGAAGAAGAAGCAAAAAGAGCATTCCGATGACGGGCAGGAACGTCAGCCACGTAAGAATGCCAATGCCCAGAATCTGGAAACTCATAGAGCAGTTGTCCTCCTATGATACGATCTCTCTTCCTCTGCAAAATCAGCGGAAGACGAAAAACAGTATTACAACACCAAGCACAGCAAACACCAGGTAGGTCTGTACTTTCCCGGTCTGCGTCTTCTTGAACACGAGACCGAAGAATCCGGTCACGTACCCCGCCCCGTTCACCATCCCGTCAACGACGATGTTGTCGAACCGCCCGGAAAACCAGGAGAAGAGGCGGGTGATCGATGCCGTGCCGTTCACGACACCGTCGATGACGGTGAGGTCGAACCACTTGAAGAGATTTGCGAGCTTCAGCGTGCCCGCGACGAATGTCGCCTGGTAGAGCTCATCGAAGTACCACTTGTTCAGAATGAACGTGTAGACCGGTCCGATCTTCTGCTTCACACTCTCAGGGTTCAGTTTCCTCCACTGGTAGGCGAGGAACGCGACAAGGATGCCGAGTCCGGCGACAAGGAGCGAGAGAAGCATCGTCGTCCCGTGGACGCGATGCATGGTCTCCGCCATCACGACCGAGGGCGCGACGTGTTCCTCCGCACCCGCCGCCACAAGGGAGGCGGGCTGCTGGGAGACCGGGACGATACTCTGCGGCGGCGGAAGGGCCCTGTAGACCCAGCCCGAGGAGGCGCCGAACGGGTTCCAGCTGTAGAAAAAGAAGAGCGAAATGACGGCCAGGATCACGAGCGGCAATGTCATGACGCGCGGCGATTCGTGGATGTGCTCGAGCCGGTGCGGGACGCGGTGGTCGCCGTGGAACGTCAGGATGACGAGACGGAACATGTAGAACGCGGTCAGTCCCGCGACTCCGAAGCCGATGAGGGGGAGGAGCCAGTGACCGCTCAGCGACCCGAACGCAAGCGAGCCGGCGAGGACTTCGTCCTTGCTGAGGAATCCCGAGGTGAGCGGCACGCCCGAGATTGTAAGCGTGAACATCACGAACGTCCAGTACGTGAGGGGCATCTTCTTCTTGAGTCCGCCCATGTTCCGGATATCCTGCGGATCGGTCTCATGGTCACCGGCATGGCGCAGCGCGTGTTGCATTGCGTGGATGACCGACCCCGAGCCGAGGAAGAGCCCGGCCTTGAACCAAGCGTGCGTCATGAGGTGGAAGAAGCCGGCCGTGTAGGCGCCAACGCCGAGGCCGAGCATCATGTAGCCGAGCTGGCTGATCGTCGAGTAGGCGAGGACCTTCTTGATGTCGTTCTGGGCCACAGCGATCGTCGCAGCGATGAATGCCGTGACCGCGCCGATGTACGCGATGACAAGGAGTGCATCGGCGGTGAACATCGCGAAGAGCCGCGCGACGAGGTAGACACCCGCGGCGACCATCGTGGCGGCGTGGATGAGGGCGCTGACCGGCGTGGGGCCTTCCATCGCGTCCGGAAGCCAGACGTGGAGCGGGAACTGTGCGGACTTGCCGATCGCGCCGATGAACACAAGGATGCCGGCCGCCGTGAGCCAGCCACCGCTTCCGTACGGAAGCTTGCCGGCGGCGATGGCACCGAAGATATCGTCGAAGAGGAACGAATGGAAGTTCACATACAGAATGAGGATGCCGATGAACATCCCGATGTCGCCGACCCTCGTTACGAGGAACGCTTTCTTGCCCGCGTTCGAAGCGGAGCGCTTCTCGTACCAGTGTCCGATGAGGAGGTAGGAGCTGAGACCGACAAGCTCCCACGACACGTACGTCAGGAAGAAATTGTTCGAGATGACGATGCCGAGCATCGAGAAGGTGAAGAGCCCGAGGAACGCAAAGTAGCGCCCGTACCGGACATCGTCCTTCATGTAGCCGATGGAGAAGAGGTGGACAAGGAAGCTGACGACCGTCACGACGACCATCATCATCGCGGCGAGGTTGTCGAGCATGAAACCGAGCTTGATCGGGAGGTGACCGACGCCGGGGACGTTGCCGAAGTCAACCCAGGTGAAGCTCGTCGAGATGACGGCGTCGGGGAACGAGAAGAGCTTGGCGAAGAGGATGACGAGCGATGCTGCAAGGCCGAGCCCCAGGATGCCGGTCTCGATGATGTCCCCCTGCCGCGGGAGACGCTTGTTGAAGAAGACGAGAAGAACGAAACCCACCAGCGGCAGGAGCCACACGGCGATGGTCAGCAAGAGCAAGTCACCTTGATTCACTACCGATCCTCGTTAAGACGAACGTTGTCGCGCGTTGCGCCGAGCGACCTCACCGTTTCCGCTCACCCATGTAGTACCAGCCGATCGCTTCGCCTTTATCGTCGGCATAGTACTGGTAGCGGTAGACATCGCCGGTTAATGTGTCCAGGAGAAGAAGG
>PEWR01000017.1:19558-22515 GCA_002779395.1 Ignavibacteriales bacterium CG07_land_8_20_14_0_80_59_12 | reverse complement strand
GGTAGGCGGACGTTCCTTACAACCTGGAGGACGGCCGAACGTGAGGGATGCTGGTTGAACACGTGTCCACTCTGCGGCAAGTCGGACCTGAGGCGCTTCCCGATCCACTATACGCTGGCGGAGAAGCGGTTTGACGCGCGGGAATGTACATCATGCGGTTTCATTTTCCTCCTTCCCCGGCCCAGCACCGATGAGCTCCGGCTCATGTACAGCGACGAGTACTTTCTCCACGACGGGGCGGACTTCGGCGCGCATTCGATGACCGACTACGAGACCGCCGCCGTGCGGGGGTCCGTGAAGTTCCCGGTCATTCTTGGACATATCAAACGGTATAAGCGGGACGGGGATTTTTTCGAAGTCGGTTGCGGCATGGGGTACTTCCTTGACTTCGCTCGCCGGCATGGGTACCGCGTGAGCGGGATCGAACATGCCGGTCTCGGTACAAATATCTGCCGCGAGAGGTTCGGTCTTGATGTCACCACCTCGTCGTTCGAAGGATACCCCGAGCGGGCGGAGGCATACGACGTCGTATTTTTCGGCGACGTATTAGAGCACATCGTTGAGCCTCTCGAGATGCTGAAGAAAGCCTACCGCATGCTTCGTGCGGGAGGGATCGCGGCGGTCGAGGTGCCGTCTACATTCAACTCGATCGCGGGAAGGGTTGCGGCTTCCGCGTACCGTGTACTCGGGAGGGATAAGAAGATGCCGCTTCCCCCTTACCACGTGAACGAGTTCGTTCCTCGCACACTCCGTGCGATCCTCCTCGGCGCAGGGTTCCGGCGGGCCGATATCATCCAGCGCGCAAAAACCCCGGGCACAATCTCTCTCCGCGGGAGTTTTTTCGAGAAGAGCGCGAAAAAGACACTGCAGTATCCGAACTACATCATTACGAATTCATTGGGTCTACTGGGGGACAGGCTTCTCGGCATCGGGGTGAAGTAACGCCGTGCCATCTCCCGAACCTCCGGTGCCTTCCGATGCTGCTCTTGCCGGGGATAAACAGGGAGCGGAGCGCGAAGCACGGCGGAGTATGTGTCGGTCCTCTTTGCGTACCGTTCTGAATCGAGTTGACGCGCTGCTGCATTCTGTTCCCAATTTTCAGAGGCATGGCCATGGCTCCGACACGAAGAGACTTCGTCCGTCAAGTCACCGGGGGGATTATCGGCACATGGGCTCTCACTGCGATTCCCGAGACGTCGCTTGCACGCTACATCATAGCCAACGATCAGTCTGTCGCAGGCGATGACGAGACTTTCTGGCAAGTCGTCCGTGATCAGTTCCCGCTCACGCACGACCGCGTCTACCTCAACAACGGGAGTCTCGGACCTTCGCCGTATGTCGTCCTCGAAGCTGTCAAGAAAGCCATGACCGACATCGACATCTCGGGCGAATATGGCGGCTGGGAGGCGGCCAGGCCGCGACTTGCAAAGTTCGTCAATGTAGACGAGAGCGAAATTTCGCTGACGCACAACGTTACCGAGGGGATCAATGTCGTCGCCTCGGGGCTGCCGCTGAAGCGAGGAGACGAGGTGATCCTGACCACGCACGAGCATGCGGGCAATGCACTGCCGTGGCTGAACCGTGCGCGGCGGGACGGGATTGTCATTAAGACGCTGAAGCCAGCGATGACTGCCACCGAAAATCTCAACCGCCTCGATGATCTCATCACACGAAGAACGCGCGCAATCGCAATTCCGCACATCAATTGCACAGTCGGCCAAGTCTTCCCCGGCAAGGAGATCAGCCGGCTCGGTCACGACAAAGGGCTCTTCGTGTTCCTCGACGGCGCTCATGGGCCCGGGATGCTGAACCTCGACCTGAGAGACACCAACCCGGACTTCTACGCCACCTGCTGTCACAAGTGGATGTGCGGGCCGAAAGGGACCGGCTTTCTCTTCGTGAGGAAAGATATGATCGGAATCTGCGACCCGGTATGGGTCGGCGGAGGAATGTCAACCGGATGGGACATGACAACTGAACCGCCTCGGCTTGAGCCGCTCGACCCGACGGCGCACCGGTACGACTTCGGGACTCAGAACGCATCGATCTACATCGGACTCGGCGCCGCGATTGATTTCATCTACCACGTCGGTATGGATAACATCATACGACGAGCGAAAGGGCTTGCGGGCTACCTGCAGAGCGAGCTTCTGAAGTTGGGCGATAAAGTCGAGATGCTCACACCCACGGAAGAACAATCGCGCGGCTTCGTCACGAGCTTCCGTCTAAAGAACATGGCGTTCGACAAGTTCAACGAGTACATCAGCGGAAAGGGATTCCGCATACGGGTTGTTCCTGAGAGCCATCTCAACTGCATCCGCATCTCGACACATCTCTACAACAACTACGACGAAGTCAACAGGTTTCTCGACGAGGTCCGCAAGGTCGCCTGAAGGGGGAGAAATACATGCCGACGAAGGTAGCTATGAAGCGCAGCGGAAGCATCCACGTCGAAGGCGACTTCGAACTCTTTGACCAGGAGGGGAACAAGTTCGATCTCGGCGGGAGAACGAAGATCAAGCTTTGCCGCTGCGGCGCTACGAAGGATCAGCCCTTTTGCGATCACACCCACAAGCTGATCGGTTTCCGCACCGACGTCACCGCGCAGGCCTTGCCGCCTCTTGTTCCAAAGCCATCGTAGAAGTGTCATTCCGAGGTCGCTCTTGGCGACTCCGAAGAGTCCGCCGAAGGAGGCCGTAGGGATCTCCTAAGCCTATCCCGTCATTCCGAGGAGGCCGCCAGCGGCGACCGACGTAGGAATCCTTTCGTATGGAAGTGGCCAAGTTGGTCACACTGTCTTTTCGCTTGTTCGAGAACACAGGGATTCCCGCGCTCACTTCGTTCGCTCGGAATGACGGATAGGGCAGGGTTCATTACCAGAAACGAAGCGACAGGGAATATAAGCTGAAATGGAGTGAGTTGAACGGCGAGTATTCGCCAGACCCTGCGTCAGAAAT
>PEWR01000017.1:0-19539 GCA_002779395.1 Ignavibacteriales bacterium CG07_land_8_20_14_0_80_59_12 | reverse complement strand
ATCCTCATCGAGAAGCTCAAATACCCTTGTGTCTACAATTCCCTCGCCATCCCGGAAGGGGACCAACCTCGGCGACCTTCAGAGGTATGCGGCGATCTGCCAGGTGAAGACCATCCTGCTCCCATGTCTCAAAGCACTGGTAGCATGAAGACAGATCACCACCGCAGACGTCCGATTAAAAACACCGGTGTGTCAGTTCGTGCTCGATTGCTCAGCATCGCGAAGAGAAATCTGGAGATCAAAGAAGATCGCTTCAACGGATCCTCTGCAGGTAGGCTTCGTAAAGGAACACTGCGCTGGCGCTGGCAACGTTGAGGGAGTCGACGTTGGACTGCATAGGGATCGCGACGCGTTCGTCGCAGGCCTCGAGGACGTTCGGGCGGATGCCTTCTCCCTCGCTTCCGAAGACAAGGCAGCAGCCCGACTTGAGGTCGACCTGCTCGATGCGCTCCTCGGTGGCGTGTGGGTCTGTGGCGATGGAGCGGATGCCGAAGCGCTGGCGCATGTCTGTCAGTGCCTGCGCAAGGGACGTGACGTGAACAACAGGGAGCTTGAAGATCGTCCCCATCGAATTGCGGACGGCGCGGCGGAGATAGGGGCTGCTTGAGGTCTCGCCGACGATAATCGCCTGAACGCCGAACGCGACACAGTTCCGGACGAGGACGCCGAGATTCTCGGCATTCGTGAGTCCATCGATGGCGACAAGAAGGTAGGGAGAACGGCAGTTGTCAAGGACCTGGTCGATCGGGAGTGGGTCGGGGATTCGAGCGACTGCCATGATCCCCTGGTGGAGGTTGAAGCCGACAATTGATTCGAGGAGTTTCTTGTCAGCGAGAAAGACCGCGACGTCTTCGGGGCGAGATTCGAGGTGCAACCTGATCGACGTGAGCCACTCGGGCGTGACGAGAAGTGAAATGACGGTCAATTTGCTTTCAAGAAGGCGGCGGACGACTTTCTCGCCCTCGGCGACGAAGATCCCCTGGCGTTGATGGTCGAGAGGACGACGCAGTGTGCGGTAGGGTTGGAGGTCGGGTTGGAGGTCGGGGAGATCGAGAGAGTGAATAGGAAGGAGCGTGATCATGGGTTTGAGGGATGGGAGAACACGGTCAGCCCACGTTTCGCTTGTTTTGGAACAAAGAGATTGCCGCGGTCGCCACGGCGACCTCGCAATGACAGCGCGGAATGGAAAAGATGGGTCCCACTTGAGAGGTGGATGCCCATCGCTACGGTTTCTCGGTCAGGCCGGCGGCGATGATGGCCACAAAGGAGTCCGCCTGGAGGCACGCGCCGCCGACAAGGGCGCCGTCGACGTTCGGCTGACGCAGCAGCGACGCGGCGTTATCCGCCTTCACGCTCCCACCGTATTGAATCGTGATCGACTCCGCAACCTCAGCGCCGTACAGCCCGGCGAGAAGTGACCGGATAAGCGCGTGGACTTCCTCGGCTTGCTCGGGCGTCGCATTCCGACCTGTCCCGATTGCCCAAACCGGCTCGTACGCGCTGATCGTGCTTCGCAACTGCGCTTCGGTTAATCCGGCAAGCACGCCGCGGACCTGACGGCTCACGACTTCCGTTGCCTTCCCCGCTTCACGCTCCTCAAGCGTCTCGCCGACACACACGATGGGGATCAGTCCCTCTGCATGCGCGGCGTGGACTTTCTTGTTGATGAACTCGTCCGTCTCGCCAAAGTAACGCCGGCGCTCGGAGTGTCCGAGGATCACATGAGTGCAGCCCGCCGCCTTCACCATCGGCGCGGAGACTTCTCCTGTGAATGCCCCTTTCGGCTCGGGATGCAGGTTCTGAGCGCCAAGCTTCATTGGCCATCCGTCAAGCTCGGACTTCACCGCCGCGACAGAAAGAAACGGCGGACAGAGAATGACTTCATGATGGTCGTCAAGCTTGGGGAGTTTCTTCTTCAATTCCTGAACAAGCGTCCGCGCTTCGGGCACGGTGTTGTACATTTTCCAGTTGCCTGCTATGACGATGCGGCGTTGTGACATGCGTGTTACCCCTTGAGAGGTGTGAATGGTTCGGCGGCTCAGCCTGGACGCTGGGCTGTATGCAGCGACTCGAGTTTCCTGCGAAGCGTTTCGTTCAGCAGCTTCGGGTTCGCTTTCCCTTTCGATGCACGCATCGCCTGCCCGACGAGGAAGCCGAACACCTGCTCCTTGCCGTCGAGATATTTCTGAACCTGCTCTACGTTCTCGGCGATCACAGTCTCGACGATTTTCTCAATCGCCCCCTCGTCGCGCACCTGCATCAGCCCCTTCGCCTCGACGATCTCCCGCGGCGGCGTGTCGCTCTCCAGCATCGCCTCGAAGACCTCCTTCGCCAGCGTGCCGCTCACGGTGCCGTCCGCGATGAGGTTAAGGAGTCCGGCGAGGTTCTTCGGTGAAACGCGGAACTCGCCGATAGGGATTTTCGTATCACGCAGGACTCGCAGCACCTCACCCATCATCCAGTTGCTCGCCGCTTTGAACTGATCCTTCGTCCGGGCGGAAAGGCTTGCACACACCGCCTCAAAGTAGTCGCCCATGAATTTCTCCTCTGTCAGGACGCCGGCGTCGTACGCGGGGACACCGTACTCCTCCACAAACCGGTCGCGGCGGACAAGCGGAAGCTCCGGAAGCTCCTTCCGAACACGCTCGATCCAGGCATCGTCCACCACCACCGGTAAGAGGTCCGGCTCCGGAAAATACCGATAATCGTGCGCCTCCTCTTTCGAGCGCATCGAGACCGCGACGTTCTGGTTCGCGTCCCAGAGAAGCGTCTCCTGGAGGATCCTCCCTCCGCTTTCAAGCACTCCGATCTGCCGCTTGATCTCGTACTCGAGCGCCCTCTCGACGTTCCGGAAGGAGTTCATGTTTTTCACCTCGGTCTTCGTCCCGAGCTTCGTCTCACCCTTTCGCCTCACCGACACGTTCGCATCGCAGCGGAGGCTTCCCTCTTCCATGTTCCCGTCGCAGATGCCGAGGTACGTCACGATCTGACGGATGGCGTGAAGGTAAAGGTACGCCTCGTGCGGCGACCCGAGGTCGGGCTCGCTCACGATCTCGATGAGCGGCACGCCGCAGCGGTTGATGTCGACGAGCGTATCGGCCGAAATGTCATGGATGGACTTCCCCGCGTCCTCCTCCATGTGGATGCGCGTGATGCCGATTGTGTTCCGAGTGCCGTTCTCCCACTCGATCCCGACGGCGCCGCGCGTGCAAATCGGCTCTTCGTACTGGGATATCTGGTACCCTTTGGGGAGGTCGGGGTAGAAGTAGTTCTTCCGTGCGAAGATAGAGCGGTGCGCGATCGTGCAGTGCGTCGCGAGCCCCACGCGGATCGCAAACTCAACAGCGTTCCTGTTGAGAACCGGAAGAACACCCGGCATGCCGAGACAGATGGGACAGACGTTGCTGTTCGGCTCGCTGCCGAACTTCGTCGTGCAGGAGCAAAACACCTTCGATTCCGTCAAGAGCTGGGCATGGACTTCAAGTCCGATGACGGCTTCGTAGTCGTTCGATGCCACCATGTGCACCCTTATGCCTGCAGCGCGGCGACGACCTTCACCGCCGCGTCCCTGAACCCGTGGGCAACTGTGAAGCTCATGCCCGACTCTTCGAGGAGTTTCCCTCCCTCCGCCGCGTTCGTCCCTTCAAGGCGGACGACGATCGGGAGGCTCACCTTCACATCCTTCGCCGCCTCGATGATCCCCTGGGCAACACGGTCGCACCGGACGATCCCGCCAAAGATGTTGACGAGGATCGCCCGGACGTTCGGGTCGGAAAGGATGATCTCGAAGCCGTGCCGGACGGTCTCCGCATTCGCGCCGCCGCCGACGTCGAGGAAGTTTGCCGGCTGTCCGCCGGCAAGCTTGATGATATCCATCGTCGACATTGCGAGTCCGGCGCCGTTCACCATGCAGCCGACGTTCCCGTCCAGCTTGATGTAGTTCAGGTTATATTTCGACGCTTCGATCTCAAGCGGCTCCTCCTCATCGAGGTCCCTCAGCGCGAGGATGTCGGGGTGACGGAAGAGGGCGTTGTCATCGAAGTTCATCTTCGCATCCAGCGCCAGGACGGCGCCTTCCGCGGTGACGACGAGCGGGTTGATCTCGGCAAGCGACGCATCGGTTGAAAGGTATGCGCGGTAGAGTGCCGTGAGGAAGCCCACACCGTTCTTGAAGGCATCGCCCGATAGATTGAGTGCGAACGCAAGCGAGCGCGCCTGGTATGGCATGAGTCCGAGCGCGGGATCGACCGCTTCCTTCACAATCTTCTCCGGTGCCTCGGCTGCCACTTTCTCGATCTCGACACCTCCTTCGGTGGACACCATGACGACGTTCCGCGACCTGGCACGGTCAAGCGTGATGCCGACGTAGAGCTCGCGTGCGATGTTGATTCCCTGCTCCACGAGGAGACGCTTCACGGTCCTTCCCTCCGGTCCGGTCTGATGCGTGACGAGCCGCATGCCGAGCATGCCCTGTGCGTGCTGACGGACCTCATCGAGGCTTCGCGCCAGTCTGACGCCTCCTCCCTTTCCTCGTCCGCCTGCATGGATTTGCGCCTTCACCACCCACACGCTTCCGCCGATTTCCTCCGCCGCCGCAACAGCCTCATCAGCGCTGAAGGCAACCTTTCCTGTCGGCACCGCCACCTTGAACTGCCGGAGTATCTCCTTCGCCTGGTACTCGTGGATCTTCATCGAACGCCTCTCCTTCGATCAGTGGAAACCCCCGTCGGCCATCTGGACCACTCCCGGCACGGGAGTAAGTTTCTTGCCGCACATCGGACAACCTTCACCTCGTTGTAGCGGTGACCGCAGTTCGGACAAGTGTACTTGAACAGGAACTCGAACTCGACCAGGATCTCAATCGCCTCTTCGTAGCGGTCCATCGGCACAAAGATCTTTGACGGCGCAGGCCGGACCTCAGCACGGCGCCGGCTCCCGCCGCGGCGGCGGATCTTCGGTCCGCTTATCGCCGACCTTCGACAAGCGCCTCAATGATCGCATCGTAAAACTTAGGACGCACCGAGGAGATTTTCAAGTTCTCCCGCGTCGGATAAACGCGGTTCGTCAGAAGGATCCCAAACAGCTTCCGCGCCGGATCGGCCCACACCATCGTCCCCGTGAAACCCGTATGACCAAACGAGTTCGGGGGGAAGAGCGTTCCGGCGAGGGATCGTCCCGGGGACTTCGTGTCCCATCCAAGGGCACGCGTGCTCGCCGAGGATTGCCGCGTCGTGAACAGCTTCACGGTGCTCTCCTGGAGGTACCGCGTTCCGCCGTACGTCCCGCCGTTCACGAGCAACTGCATGATCCGCGCCAGGTCAAGCGCCGTTGAAAAAAGTCCGGCGTGTCCCGAGACACCTCCGAGCACATACGCGTTCTCGTCGTGGACCACACCGCGGACGAGCGTGCGGCGGAGGATCGAATCGTATTCGGTCGGCGCGATGTGATTGAGCAGGGAGGCGGGCGGATTGTACATCGTGTGAGTCATGGAGAGCGGGCCAAAGAACTCTCCCGCCATGAACTTGTCGAGCGTCATGCCCGTGACCTTCGCAACGACCCTCCCGAGCGTGATGAAGCCGAGGTCGCTGTAGACGGTGGAGTCACCGGTCTTGTAGATGAGGCGTGTCGCGTAAAGCGAATCGAGGACTTGCTCGGGATTTGTGCACGTAAGGTAGAACTGCTTCCACCCCGGAAGGCCGCTGTTGTGAAGGAGGAGGTTCCGGATCGTCACATGCTCCTTGCCGTTCTGTCCGAATTCCGGGATGTAGGAAGCGACCGGCGCGTCGAGGTCGATCTTCTTCTCCTCGTACAGCTTCATCACCGCGGTCGTGGTCGAGATGACCTTCGAGCATGACGCAAGGTCGAACATTGTCGATTCATCGATCTCGCGCGATGCGAACGAGTAGTCGTACCGGCCGTACGCCTTGTCGAGCGCGATGATCCCGTCTTTTACGACGACCGCTTCGGCGGCCGGGTACGCGCTGTCGCGGATCCCGGCATTAATGATGGCATCGATGCGTCCAAGCTTGTCGGGGTCGAACCCCGCGACTTCGGGAGCGTCGAACCGGAGGTTCACCTGCGGGAGCTTCAGTCCATCTCCCCGCGCCGCGGCATCCGGGATCGTGATCGGGAGTGTGCCTGACGACGCAGCTTCGCCGAAGACCGCCTCGGCCGCAGCGCGAACCATCACGTCCGATTCACTGTACGCCGCGATGTACGCATTCACTTTCTTGAAGTCTTTCAGGAGATACGGGTTCCCGAACGACACCAAGGCAACGGGCTTGCCCATGTCGAGGACCTCATTGATGAAGTCCGCCTCGACCTGTGGCAGCGCAATGGTGCCGTGCCCTGATCGGACCCTGTTGTAGACGGCAAGGAGAATGACATCCGCCTCCTTCGCTGATTCCAGGAGCCGTTCGGCCTCCCCGGAGAATGAGCGCGGTGAGATGAAGCCCCGGGAAAGGTTCGGACAACGCGAGCGCACTTCGCTCATAAACCCGCCTGCCCCACCGGCACCAACTTCCTCGCCGTTGTCCAGGACGGAGATGAGGGCTACCCGCTGCTGAGAATACGGGGAGAGGGGGAGAACGCTGTTCTCGTTCTTGACCAACGTCACGGCGTTCCGCGCAATCTCTTCGGAGAGGAGCGTGTGCCGCAGCGGGGCGACATCGCGGAAGAGATTCTCGAGGCTCACCTCGCGCTGCATGTCGAGGCCGATCCACTTCTTCGCCGCAAGGATCTTTCGGACGGAAGCGTCGATCCGAGACTCGAGGATCAACCCTTGCCGGACCGCCGTGACGAGCGCATCGATGGCTCCATCCTCGTCCGGCGGCAAGAGAACCATGTCGGTCCCGGCCCGGACCGTCATCACCGCCGCCTCGGCGGGCGAGAACTCCTTGGAGACACCGCTCATCTCCATCGCGTCTGTCACGACGAGTCCTTTGAAGCCCATCTCATCGCGCAGGACGCCGGTAATAATCTTCTTCGAGAGCGTCGAAGGGAGGCCGACGGTATCGTCGACGGCAGGGATGGATAGATGTCCGATCATCATCGAGAGAACGCCCTCCCTGACGGCATCCCGGAAGGGAGCGAATTCCATATCCTCGAGGCGTTTCCTATCGAACCGGATCACGGGAAGGTCGTTGTGCGAATCCACATCCGTCGCGCCGTGCCCCGGGAAGTGCTTCGCCGTAGCGATCATCCCCGATTCCTGCGTCCCTTCGATGAAAGGAATCGCAAAGCGAGAGACGATCTCCTTCGTTTCGCCGAAAGAGCGGATGTTGATGACCGGGTTGTCTGGGTTGTTGTTGATGTCGACAACAGGCGAGAAGTTCTGGTGTATCCCCATTGCCCGCCCCTCTTTCGCGATCGCCTCGCCAACTTTGTACGCAAAGTCCGGATTCCCCGTGGCGCCGATCGCCATCGCGGGCGGGAAGACAGTAGAGCGCTTTATCCGCATCGCCGGCCCCCACTCGAAGTCGGATGAGACGAGAAGGGGAACCGCCGCAAGTCTCTGCAGCTTGTTCGCAAGCGCGGCAGTCTCGAAGACATCTCCCAGAGAAAAGACGATGCCCCCGACCTTCCGTTCCTTCACAAGGTGGACGAGCCGCCGGTAGCCATCGCTCTCCTCGTTGGTGAAGTAACCAAACGCGCGCGGCGCCACCATCTGCGCAACCTTTTCCTCCAGCGTCATCGAACGGAGGGTCGATAGGACCCATGGATCCTCCTCGTTGAGCGTGAACTCTTTCGCGGATTGGGGAACGACGCCGGCGCGTGATTCCTGCAGAATTGCCAGAGTGGCTGGATCGTCCGGTGAACCTGCAGGGCCGGAGTTCAGGGCCACCGCGACAAATAAAAGAAGAACCGCTGCAGCGAGGGTGCGCACGGCTGACTTCATCACGCTCGATCCTTTCATGGCTGGAAGTTCTTTTCGGAGGGCCTCACGACACGGGCTGCAACTTCAGGCGTTTCAATGCCATGAGGACCGCGCCGTAGACTGGAGGTGCTGCCTGGTCCTGGACGAGGACCGAGGGAACGCGTTTCGAGATCTTTGTCCGCACGAGGCGTCCGTACTGGTGATCGGCGAGTCCCATGCTTCCGATGATGGCGAGGGGGATGCGGCGGGGGATTCTCATCTTCTGGACCAGGGCGCCCACGTGCTCTGCGAGTTCCTCGGCCTGGCTGGTGAGGATCCGTTGTGCGACTTCGTCCCCCCCGGCGGCCGCCTTGATGACGAGCGGCGCAAGAGTCGCGGGGTCTTTTCCGTCTTCATAGAGGAACGAGATGATCGACTGCTGGTCCTTCAGGTTCGCTTCAGTCTCAAAGAGCTTTGATAGCTTCGTCTTCTCGCCGCGTCCGTCAAGCATGCGCGCCACGGCCTTGAGCGCATCGCGGCCGACGACGAATCCTCCCCCCTCATCGCCGATTACTCTTCCCCAGCCACCCACGCGGAATATCTCATCCTTCTCGTTCTTTCCAAATGCGATTGAGCCGGTCCCGGCAATCACGATGATGCCAGGCGCACCTTTGAATGCGCCCTCAAGAGCAATGCGTGCGTCGCTTTCGATCCACACGTCGGGGACGGCGATCCTCCGATTCTTCGCCTCGGCAAGGACAGCCTCTCGAATCCGCTCTTTGTCATGGTCGCGCCCGGCCCCGGTCAATCCGCAGACCACACCGCCGAGCTGCGAGGAATCCTCGCCCAAGGTCTCGAGCGTCTTCTTGATGAGTGAGACCAGCGTCCTCGCCGCCCGCTTCGTCCCGATGATCTGGAAGTTCGACGGACCCCCCTCGTGATCGAGGAGGATCTCGCCGCCCAGTGAAGCCGCAATAAGCGCGGTCTTCGTTCCGCCGCCGTCCATCCCAATGACAAAACGAATCTTCGGCATTCTCTTCCCCTTGCATGCTCGGTCAAATTACCCAATGGTGGAGTGAAAATCAAGACAAGGGTTTGCATAACGGAGGCGGTTTGGCTAATTTAGGTGACGCAACAAACGACCCTCGCCATCCGCTTGTGTTATTCTCATCAGGAGTGAAGATGAAAACATGTGGGGTCCTATTCGCCTTTTCCATGCTCTTCATTGCCGGAAACTCGTCCGCGCAAGACGCAGGAGCAGGATTCATCCGCCTGATCGTTCCCGAGTCGGACACGACAGTGACCGGCTCGCCGAAGTACAGGCTTTCCGCAAGCACGAATCCCGGTAGGAATGTCACGATCAACGGCAAGTCGCTCAACGTCTACCCCTCCGGCGCGTTCGCCGGACTCCTTGACCTTCCGGTCGGCGAGAACCTGTTCACCATTACATCGATCGATGCCGCAGACACGGTAACGAAGACGTTCCTTGTCATCCGGACGAAGCCGCTCGAAACCACGCCCGCCGACTCGCTCCGGATCGAGAGGGTCATGATGCAGCCGTCGTCGGACCTCTGGTTGAATGAAAGTGACCTCCTCGAAGTGCAGTTCAAAGGGACACCCGACTGCAAGGCCACCTTCCTCGACGGGATGCCGATGCGCGAGCTTGCACCGTCAGAGGCAAACGGACTTCGAGGGATTTACCGCGGCGTCTACAAGGTGAAGGCAACAGACACGCTCACGAATTCGCCTGTCACGTTCCGGCTGGAAGCGAAAGACGGGCAATCGGTGACGCGCGAGTCGAGGGGGAGGGCATCATTCAAGTCCCAGGATTTCCCGCTTGTCGGTGTCACGAAGTGGGAGCGGCCGTACTTGAACTTTGGCCTCGGCGAAGACCGGCTCGGAGGGGCGAAGCTCTCGTTCATCAACCCCGGCATCAGGCTGACGATCACCGGGAAGGAAGCCGGACAGTACCGCGTCGCCCTCACAAAAGACCTCGACGCATGGGTTCCGGAGGAGATGGTCGATCTTCAGCCCAGGGGAACATTCGTCCCGTCCTCCCTTTCCGGAAACTGGAATGTGTACGGGGATGAGAAGAACGACTACGTCGCAGTCAGCCTCGGCGACCGCCTCCCGTACTCCTCCTCGCAGGAAGTGGAGCCGACGCGGGTTATCGTCGATGTGTACGGCGCCGTGTCGAATACAAACTGGATCACGCAGCAGCTCACGACGAAAGAGATCAAGAACGTCTATTATAACCAGGTCGGGAAGGACCTCCTCAGGATCACGATTGAGCTGAAGCACCGGCAGGTGTGGGGGTACAGCATCGGGTACAACGGGAACACGCTCGTCATCAAGCTCCGCCGCCAGCCCGAGAAGCTGAAGATCAAGGCGCTCACATTCGCGCTTGATGCCGGACACGGCGGCCCGGGGAACAACGGTGCGCTCGGCTCCACGGGAGCATACGAGAAGGATGTGAACCTCGCGACGGTGTATCATCTCAAGCGTCTTCTTGAGAAGAAAGGCGCGAAGGTGGTCCTGACACGCGAGGACGACTCACTCATTCCGAACAGCGAGCGGCTGAAGAAGGCGATCAACTCAGGCGCGGACATGCTTATCAGTATCCACTCGAACTCGATCGGCCTGACGACGAATCCGGAGGACACAAAGGGGCTCAGCACATACTACAAATACATCTGCTACCGGCCGCTGTCGATGTTCATCATGGATGAGGTTCTCAAGACCGGACTGACGGCGTTCGGGAATGTCGGGAGCTTCAACTTCACGCTCAATTCACCGACGGAGCTGCCGAACGTCCTTGTCGAGCTGGCGTACATGTCGAACCCCGAGGATGAGATGAAGCTCCTCGACGACGATTTTCGCGAGAAGATTGCGAAGAGGATCGTGGATGGGATCGACGACTTCCTTGACTACTGCGACGAGTGACAAAAAGAAACCACGAAAGACAGCCAAATGGCAGATAGAGTTACAAAGAGGAACCCGTGGGCGTGGATCCCCACACTCTACTTCGCCGAAGGAATACCGTATGTTGTTGTCATGACCGTTTCGGTTATCATGTACAAGCGGTTCGGAATTTCAAACACCGACATTGCGCTCTACACGAGCTGGCTTTACCTTCCGTGGGTCATCAAGCCGCTCTGGAGCCCGGTCGTCGATATGCTCCGGACAAAGCGGTTCTGGATCGTGACGCTGCAGTTCATCATCGGCGTTGCACTCGCGATGGTGGCGCTCACGATCCCGCTTCCTGCCTTCTTCCAGTACACCATCGCTGTTTTATGGCTCATGGCGTTCGGGTCCGCGACACACGACATCGCCGCCGACGGTTTCTACATGCTTGGACTTACGCAGCATCAGCAGGCGGCGTTTGTCGGAGTCCGGAGCACGTTCTACCGGGTTGCCATGATCACGGGACAGGGAGCGCTGGTCGTCCTTGCAGGGACCATCGAGACACGGAGCGGGGGGAACATCAGGCTTGCATGGTCCGTCACGTTCTTCGTGCTGGCGGCCCTCTTCCTCACTGCGTTCGTCTACCACAAGTTCGTCCTCCCCCGCCCGGCATCGGACAAGCCTGCGTCGAGGAACGCCGCGATGGGCCCGGTCGAGGAATTCTTCCATATCTTCGCGCTCTTCTTCAAGAAGAAAAACATCGTCGCGACTCTCGCATTCCTCCTCCTCTACCGGTTCGCCGAAGCACAGCTTGTGAAACTTGTCTCCCCATTCCTGCTCGACCCGAGGATGAAGGGAGGACTGGGCCTTACAACCAGCGAAGTCGGCCTCGTCTACGGGACGGTGGGAGTGATCTCCCTCACGCTCGGCGGAATACTTGGCGGATGGGTTGTGTCAAAGAAAGGACTGAAATTCTGGCTCTGGATCATGGTGTGCGTCATCCACCTGCCGGATGCGATGTTCGTCTATCTCTCGCAAGTGCAGCCGAACAGCCTTGTCCTTATCAACATGGCGGTTGCCATTGAGCAGTTCGGGTACGGCTTCGGATTCACCGCGTACATGCTGTACATGATATCAGTCGCCGAGGGCGAGCACAAGACGGCCCACTATGCAATCTGCACCGGATTTATGGCCCTCGGCATGATGCTGCCAGGGATGTTCAGCGGAGCACTTCAGGACTGGATCGGTTACAGGAGCTTCTTCCTCTGGGTGATCCTCTCGACGATCCCGGGGTTCATCGTGGCTGCGCTCGTGAAGGTGGACCCGGAGTTCGGGAAGAAGCGGTCGGAGTGAAGAAGCAGACACGAATCACACGAAAGAGGTCCGGAAAAGACACGAACAAGGGGATTGCCGCGCTCACTTCGTTCGCTCGCAGTGACATTTCATTTTCGTGTCATTCACGGCGTCGTTTGTCCTTCGTGGTTTCATTTGTCATTACAAGGTACCCGGAGCTTCCATGTCAAAGCCCATCACAGCGTTCCTTCCGTACAGCGGAAACGATTTCACGCGACGGACTGTCCGTGAGATGCAGGAAACCGGCCTCGTCGACCGCGTGTACCTTCTCACGACCGGGAGCGGCGTAACGCCGATCGAAGGGTGCCGGATGCACCCGGTCGATTCCATCACTGCCGGCGGCACGATGAAGCTCATCGCGCAAGAAGCCGCCACGCCTTTCACCCTCCTTCTCATCCACGACACGCCGATCGAGCTCGGACAGTTCGGGCTCGATCGCTTTATCTCGGTCCTCGGGAACACCGGCGCCGGCATCGTTTTCGCCGACTACTACGACATCAAGGAGGGGAAGCGAACGCTGCATCCCGTCATCGACTACCAGCTCGGAAGTGTCCGGGACGATTTCGACTTCGGGTCTCTCCTGTTGTTCGACAGCGCCGTCCTCAAAGATGAATTTGCAGAAATCGGGGACGTACCGTATGGCTTCGCCGGACTCTACGCGATGCGGCTTGCAATCTCGCGCCGCCGTGCCGTCACGCGGATCAGCGAGTTCCTCTACAGCAAGATCGAAAGCGACGTCCGGAAATCTGGCGAAAAACTCTTCGACTACGTCGACCCGAGAAACCGGATGGTCCAGATCGAGATGGAGCAGGCGGCAACCGATCACCTCAAGAGAATCGGCGCATACCTGAAGCCAGAGTTCAAGGAGGTGAACTTCGACGAGGAGGCCTTCGAAATCGAGGCATCCGTCATCATCCCTGTGAAGAACCGGGCCCGCACAATCGTCGACGCCGTTGAATCGGTCCTGAAGCAGCGGACATTGTTTCTGTTCAACCTCATCGTGGTCGACAACCACTCGACAGACGGGACAACCGATATTCTCCGCACATTCGCCCAAAAGGATGACCGCATCATTCATATCATTCCGCAGCGCGAAGACCTCGGCATCGGCGGATGCTGGAACGAGGGGGCACACCATCCGACGTGCGGACGCTTCGCGGTGCAGTTGGACAGCGACGATCTCTACAAGGATGAGACGACGCTTCAGAAAGTCGTCGAGACCTTCCGCCGCGAGAAGTGCGCGATGGTTGTGGGGACGTACCAGATGACGAACTTCGAGCTCGAAGAGATACCGCCGGGAGTCATCGACCACAGGGAATGGACGCCCGACAACGGCAGGAACAACGCCCTCCGGATCAACGGGCTCGGGGCGCCGCGGTCGTTCTACACACCGGTGCTGAGACGGGTGAAAATACCAAACGTCAGCTACGGCGAGGACTACGCGCTCGGGCTGGCGATATCGCGGGATTACCAGATTGGAAGGATCTACGAGCCGATTTACCTGTGCAGGCGGTGGGAAGGGAATTCGGACGCGGACCTGGGCATCGCGAAGCTGAACACGTACAATTCGTACAAGGACAAGCTCAGGACGTTCGAGATCCTCGCTAGACAGAGAAAGAATGAAAAAGAATCAGCCGCGGTTTGATTATGCTTGACCATATCATCCTGCCCGACAGCGAGCTCGCGCCCTTCTGTGAGGGCAGCGACCTTGCCAGCAAAGCACACGCGCTTCTCGAGCAGCAGAAGAGCTCGTGGGAGCTTCTTCGGAACGGCTACGAGAGTCTTAACACCGTCGAAACACGGACGTTCGATTTCGAGGGGTTCGCCGTGAAACTGCAGTTCAATCCGGGACGGCTCACATCCTCGTCGGCGAAAGTCGACCCGAAGTCGATTCGAGAACGAAAGTGCTTCCTCTGTCCAGCCAACCTCCCCGCCAAGCAGCGCGGCATTTTCTGGGAGGATGAGTACCTCATCCTCTGCAACCCGTACCCGATCTTCCCCGAGCATTTCACCATCTCACACCGCGATCATACGCCGCAGCGCATCGTCGACACGTTCGACACGCTCCTCGACATGAGCAAGTCTCTTCAGAAGCGCTATACCGTCTTCTACAACGGGCCGAAGTGCGGCGCATCGGCTCCCGACCATCTTCACTTCCAGGCAGGGGACAAGCACTTCATGCCGATCGATACAGAGTATGAGGGAGTGGTCGGGAGGATGGGGACTCCGATCATCGAGCGTGGATCGATCCGGGTGTACAGTGTTGAGGGGTATCTGCGGCGGTTCATCGCGTTCGAGTCGGACGATGCGGCGGCCCTGGCGGATGCCTTCAGAATCCTCTATCGGGCTTTTTCCGAAGTCGCCTCGGGAGGCGACGAGCCGATGATGAACATCCTCTCCTTCTGCGACAGTGAAGGGTGGAGAGTGGTCATCTTCCCACGCGGCAAACACCGTCCGTCGTTCTTCTTCGCTGAGGGAGGCAGGCGCATTCTCCTCAGTCCGGCCTCAGTCGACCTCGGCGGCGTCTGCATCACACCGCTCGAAAAGGATTTTCAGAAGATCACGAGGAAAGACATCATCGAGATGTTCGAAGAGGTCTCGCTCCCCGCAAGCCCCTTCGAACATCTAAGAAAAGCGTTGAGGCGGGAGCTTGCCTCGACTCAGTAGAGGCGGTACTTTCTCGACTTCTTCCGAAAGTCCTTCACGTCCTTGTTCAGATACTCCTTCACGTCGTCGTACGACATCTTCTGCATGAAGAGCTTCCTCACCTGGTCCGTCCCCGCAACCTTGTCGAACATAAGGATGCGCGATGAATCCGCGAGGACAAACGGGTTCTTGTCGGGGTAAAGCTCGTTGTGTGCCTGGAGGAAGAGGAACTGGAGGCTCATGAGGTTGAGCTTCGAGTAGTCCGTCATGTGGATCTGGACACCGTGCAGCTCCTTCCCCTGGTGCTTCCCGTAGAAGGGCTTGAAGGTAAGCGGCCGCCAGAGGACACCCTTTATCCTCAGCGAGTCGAGCTTCGCCGCCAGCCTGTTCCCGTCGATCCATTCCGCTGCGAACGTTTCGAACGGGATCGTGTACCCGACCCCCTCGGAGATCACGCCTAGCTCGCCGAGGATCCCGCTGGCCACATAGTATTGCGGCGACTGCCTGCAAGGGATGTGCGGTGAGGTCGGGACCCACGGGAGTCCGGTCTCCGGGAACGTCATGCTGCGCTTCCAACCTCGCATCGGGATCACGGTCAGTTTGCACTTCGCACTGTCCCTCAGCATTCTCTCGCCGTTTAGCAGGCGGGCGAGCTCGCCGCACGTGAGTCCATAGACGTAGGGGACGTGGAACTGGCTCACGAACGACTCGAAGCCTTTCTCCACAAGATTCCCTTCAACCTTCAATCCACCGAGCGGGTTCGGCCGGTCGAGGACGACGAACTCCTTATCATTCTCGGCCGCCGCCTGCATCGCAAGTCCCATCGTGCTGATGTAGGTATAGGAGCGGCAGCCGATGTCCTGAATGTCATAGACGAGGATGTCGATGTCCTTCAGCATCTCGGCGGTCGGCCTGCGTGTCCTCCCGTAGAGCGAGTAAACCGGGAGTCCGGTCTGGGGATCTGTGGACGTGCCGATCTCCTCGCCGCCAGAGTAGTCGCCGCGCACACCGTGTTCCGGTCCGAAGAGTGCGACCAGCTTCACGTCCTTCGCATTGAAGAGGATATCGATCGTGGAGCGGAGCTTTGAATCGACGCCGGTCGCGTTTGTGATGAGGCCGACGCGTTTCCCTTTGAGGATGCTGAAATGACGCTGCTTCAGGACTTCGATCCCCGTCTTCACTCTCGGGGACCGCGCCTCCGCCGATTGCAGAAGCAGGGCGGCGATAAGACAGAGGAACAGAGTTCTCATGGGGTGAAACGCTCCTTCCGTTTGGGTCAGACTGGTACCCAGGGGGGTGTTGTCAGGCACAACTCAAATTATCGGAAGGAGCGGGAAAAAACAAGACGTGTGCGGAGGCAGCTACTCAAGCCATGAGATGATGTCGAGCCGTCCCGTCCGCGGGAAATGCGGGGGCATCTGGTTCAGGAGGCGCCAGTCGTACTGGTACCAGGAATGGAATCCGTGTGTGATATTATTGTACGCATCCGCCGTCGCTGTGAATCCCTCATGGATGATCCCACCGATTACGTGCAGTGTGCCTGAGACGGGCCGCGTGTTGTAGTGTTCCGCCTGGACGTTTCCACTCATCGCAAAGAGGGAGCCATAGACAGTAATGTTGTTATTGTTTGCCGCGTTGTCCGTGATGTTGATGTTTCCCCCGGCGACGACTCCGAGCATGTCCTTGCTTTTTGTGAGGTCGGTCTCGGCGTACACCAGGTCGTCATCGAGCCAGACGTCCTTTGTCGCATAGATGGAGATTTTCCCCTTCACTGTCCCCTTGACGTGGACATCCTTGTTCCCGTTCACCGCGATCACACCGCTCGGCGCAAAGACGGAGAGCGTATCGGTTGCGTAGGTGGCCTCCCCTTCGAGCTTGTGCTTCACCATTCCTTTGCCGTCGGCGCCGACGAAGAACTCGAGGTAGAGGTTTTTCGTGCACGAGTAGCCGGCGTTCGAGACGAGATCGCTTGCATTCCCCACGTTCGGAACGCGCTGGGTCGGCGCGAGGATTTGCCAGCCTCCGCGAAAGTCGGCCACCACGCCGGCGGGGACCGCCTCCACCTTCGGCGCCTGCGAGAGGAGGATCCGGTCTTTGAACACCGGCCGGCCACGCGTCCAGAGCTGACCGTTGTCCATATACCCCGGACCGTCGATCGTGTCCCCCGTCGCATAGAAGCCGCCGGGGAGTGGGTTGAACATGATGTACTTGGAGTACGGCTGGTCGCGCAGGAGGACTGTCACCGACGCCGTGTCCGTGTCGTAGAACCCCTTGCAGTAAACCCAGGTGAGCTGCTGTCCGGTCTCCACGTCATACGGGCGGTTGATGTTGACCGCGAACTTCACCTTTCCGTTCTGTGTGAAGTCGACGTTGTTGTAGCCGGCGTTCCATGACCCACCTGTCTCTGCAAGTTTGGCAAGCGCCATGTTTGCAGCACTCACTGCGACGCCGTGCGCGGATTCCTTGTCGAAGTAGTAGACGAAGTTTTCCGCAATGTCGGTGTTCGCACGGTTGAATCCGAGGCGGATGATGCTGAAGATAACCGCAAACCCCATGACAAGGATGAGTGATGCCTTTCCCATGGAGGTCTCCTCCTACCGAAGGACGTTGCGCGCAACAACGCGCTTCTGCTGCCAGACTGCGACGGCGTACTTGTCGCCGAGTGCATACGGGCTCTCAATTTTCAAAGTCACGCGGATCACCTGGTACGGCGGCGCGGGCGTTGCGCCGTCGGCCTGATAATAGTCGAGCCGAAACTTCGTCACGCCAAGATGGCTTCCGACCGGACCAACGGTCCACGCCGGCACATTGTCGACGCTCGTGACCTGCCGGTAGAGGATGCGGAATGGGTGCTCGGGTGTGTAAGGGATCTGGCCGAGCGACCCGAGCCAGTAGGCGACGGTGTCGAGCGTGCCGTTGTCGTTGATGTCAGCAAGGAACTTGATGCGCGTGGAGTCGTGGACGAGGACAGGATCCGGGACTTGCGGACCGCCTCGCGAGTAACCGATCTTCCGAAGGTCGTTCTCGAGGAGCTCGACGATCGAGACAAGGTTTTGCTGGACGATCCGCTCGTTGTTGTTGAGGACCGCGAACTCGCTCACGTTGCCCTGGTAGCTGACGAGGGTTAGGATAAGCAGGCTTCCAACGACAGTGGCACCGAGAAGATCGAGCAGTATGGCCAATGCTTGTTTCCTCCGCCTTCCGACTCAGTTCGTGAAATCTACAAACTGCCGCCAGTGAGAGAAGACGTGCTGGAACTTGAGGCTTTCGCCCGCCGGGAGGAGAGAACTCGTAATCGTGACGTCCATCCTCTTGTTGAACGTCCGGGCGGTGAGATCCTTCCACGGCTGCTCGGGCTGGACGTAACACACGCGGGCTTGAATGTGGAACAGCATCCCCGTTAAGTCGGAGACCGTTTTCAGCGTGGTGTCGCGATTGAAGCCGTTGAAGTCGTCGATATCGTCGAGGCCGGCCACGTTGCTCTGAGACTCGCCCGCATCGGGGCCGAGCAGATCGGCAGGGGTCAGGTCTCCGGCGTTGGAGACGGCAGGATCGGTCAGGTCTTTCTCATCAAATCTGAGGCGCTGCGCGCTCTCGAAGAAAGATTCGGCGAGGGACACTGCGTTCAGGCCGACGCTTGCGCCGATGTTCTGCTCGCTCGTGTTCACCATCGAGCGGTTCATGGTGAGCAAGACGAATCCCAGCAGGACCAGGGCGAGGACCGTCAGGAGCATATGGCCGGACCCCATAGATGAACTCTCCTTGTGAGAATCACAGAGTATATGGAGTTTCTACAAATCCGCCAGAGAGAGCTCCAGCCGCCCGGCATCATACCCTGCAAAGGTGGGCCAAGAACTGATTGACGACCGGATTGCTCCTCACCTCCGGGTTACGGAAACCGGCCAATAGAAGTGCTCAAGAAACGTGCCGAATCAAAATCTGCCCATAGCAAGTGGAATTGCGAGGTCGGACGAGAGCGGTGGGAAGAAACGTAAGACCACATGGTGTAGTTTCTCACGTCTCGGGACTACCCGGGCAAGAAAGCGACTCACACCATAGGGGGAATTGACGAATTGCACCACGGCGGGTCGAGCGGAGCGAGGCTCACCTTTGTTCGCCGAGATCCTTCGTCCGCCTCTGGCGATCTCAGGATGACGATTCGCTCGCCTGGGCGCGCGAATCGTCACTTGATGAGCATCATGCGGCGAATCTCAGCTCTCCCTGCGCTCTCGAGTCTATAGAAGCACACACCGCTCGGGAGATTGTTGCCGCTCAGCGACACGCGGTACGTTCTCCCCGCCTCCGCTTCCCTGTTGAACAGGACCGCAACCTCGCGCCCCACTGCGTCGAACACCCTCACCGACGCTGTCCCGCTCTTCTCGACGCTGCCTTGATGTCCGTCACAGGAATGAGAACCCGTGAGCGTTCATCCCTACACCCACCTTCTCTTTCACCGCGTAGTACTCGAACGTTCCATCCTCGACGCGAGTGCTTGCCACGTCACTTGTTTGCAGGATGCAACCCGTGAATCCTCTCACGCACCCCTTCACTTAGGTGCCGGATCGAACCTGCAGAAATCTCCTTTACCGATAATACACAACAAGAATCAAGAAAGGCAATTGGGAGGAACCTAATTATCCCGCGACCAGGGACTTCCTTTCACGCTCCTCAAGGTTCGACCACGACCCAAGCTCCATCCCCGGGTTCACCCTATTGACGAGCATCCCGGGTCTACACAGATGACGTCGTTCTGAGAATGATTAGCGACATTTATAATTTCC
>PEWR01000006.1 GCA_002779395.1 Ignavibacteriales bacterium CG07_land_8_20_14_0_80_59_12 | reverse complement strand
CAATGACCTTCTCAAGATCAACTGGTGTTACCGCCATTTCACAACTCCTCCCGGCACTTCGCCGCGCGACCCTTGCAGGAAAGAGTCGGGCGACAAGCACTCTTGAATTGCATGAAACAAGCTGGAATCCGACCCGCTTCACGTCCCCCCCGGCTCAGTTTATCTGGAGACGGGAGGCGCAGAAGCGTTCGCAACCACCGCCGACACGACCGCATCTGCCTGGGCGATTGCTTCAGTCAGGATATCATTCGATATAATATAATCAAATTCCCCCGCTTTTTCCAGCTCCATCGCAGCTCGCTCGAGACGCTTCCTCAGCTCCTCGGGCCCTTCCGTATCCCGCTCCCGGAGGCGCGATTTAAGGGTTTCGAAGCTAGGCGGCCTTACAAAAATGAGAATCGCTCGCGGGCCATATTTCCCCTTGATTGTAAGCGCCCCCCTCACGTCGATGTCAAACACGACCGACGTCCCGCAGTTCAAATGGACCTCCACCGCCTTCTTAAGCGATCCGTAGAGGTCATCGTACACCCGCTGCCATTCTATGAACTCATCATTCGCGAGCCGGCTCTGGAATTCGTCCTTCGACAAAAAGAAATAGTTTTTCCCTTCCTCCTCCCCGGGGCGCGGGCTGCGTGTCGTCGCGGAAACAGAGAAGACCATGTCCGGATGGCGCTCCAGGATCGCACGAGCGACGGTGGTCTTCCCGGAGCCGCTCGGTCCCGCAAAGACGATCAGTCTTCCGTTCGCCGTCGGGCTCATTCAATGTTCTGGATTTGTTCGCGGATTCGCTCGAGCTCCTCCTTTACCCCGACGACGATGTGGGAGATCTCGGCGTCGTTGGACTTCACTCCCATCGTGTTGATCTCGCGATGCATTTCCTGGAGGAGGAAATTGAGGCGCCGGCCGGCGGGCTCGTGGTCTTCCATTGCGTCGAGGAAGAACTTGATGTGGCTCTGCAATCTCACGCACTCTTCAGTGACATCGAGGCGGTCCGCAAGGAGGGCGAGCTCAAGCTCGAGCCGCGATTGGTCGACGGTGAAGTCCTTTCCGAGGAGCTGTTGAACGCGCTCCTGCAGGCGAACCCTTTCCTGAGGGACACGCTCGGAGGAGAGTCTCTCGACCTGCGCCACCTTCTCCGAGAGCGCCTCCATGCGGGCTTGCAGGTCAAGCGAGAGCTGTTTCCCCTCGTTGCCCCGCATGGCAAGAAGCTGGTCAAGTGCCGCATCGAGCGCATCGCGAACCACCTTCCACTCGGCTTCATCGGGGCCTTCGGTCTGGTCCGATTCGAGGACCTCGGAGAAATGGAGGATGTGTTCCAGCGTGATCGCACCGGTAATGCCGAGGTTTTTCTGGAGCTCGGTGAGGAGCCCGTACACTGCCGTCGCCGCGTCCGCGTTGATCTTGAGCGGAAGCGCCTCAACGCCTTCACGGTAGAGGTTGCAAGTGATGTTGACCTTCCCACGCGAGATCTTCTTCCTCACGAGCTCCCGGAGGTCGTTTTCGCGCGTGTTGAGGGAACGCGGGAGCTTGGATGAGATCTCAAGATACCTGCTGTTGACGCTCCGCACCTCGACTTCGGCACGGAGGCCGTCGGTGCTCGCTTCCCCGCGCCCGAAGCCCGTCATACTGACCATCATGCCGTTGTGCACCCTGTGAGAGTTTTTTAGATTCAGCAAGGTACGAACAGATACACGAAGAATCAATGAAGCGGGACGGCATGAACCGCGGTCTCTTTTTTCTCCGGCCCGTCCACATTCATGTACTCCCGTGTGAGCGGCACACCGCTCAAACCGCGCAGCCCCTGCCGGCTGAGCAAAGTTTGGTAGATAGAGATGTTTCCATCCTCGAACTCCGACGCGTAGCCCGCCATGAAAAGGATCCGCGATCGGATGATCTCCTCGCTCACATACTTCTTCGCCTCTGCGGCGTTCTGCTGCAGGCGGGTTGCCCAGTGCCGGAGGGTTTTTGCATAATGCTCGCGGAGCGATTCCACGTCGATCACCTCGAAGCCGTTCTTCTCCGCAGCACGGACGGTCTCGCCGATCGTTCCAAGCTCGCCACCGGGGAAGATCATCTTCGCGATGAACTTCCCTTCGGGCCGGGGGACAGGTGACTCGCAATGGACGATGCCGTGGTTCAGGAACAGTCCCCTGTCCTTAAGGAGGCGGCGGGCGGTCTGAAAGTAGACGGGCCAGTTCCGGAGCCCCACGTGCTCGTACATGCCGATGCTCGCGATCTTATCGTAGACCTGCTCTCCCCTGAGCTGGCGGTAGTCTTTGAGCTCCACCGTGACTCGTCCTGTGAGTCCCTCCGTCCTGATCCGCTCCTGTGCGTACTCGAACTGCGGCCGACTCAATGTAATGCCGTGAGCCGTGACACCATAGTTCTTCGCAGCGTGGATGATCATCCCGCCCCATCCGCAACCGATGTCGAGGAAGGATTCCCCTTCCCTCAGGCGCAGCTTGCGGGCAATGAGCTGGAGCTTGTTCTCTTCGGCAGCATCGATGCCTTCGTCTGGCGACCGGAAGTAGCCGCACGAGTAGTTGAGCCCACTATCAAGGAAGAGTTTGTAGAAGCTATTCGATACATCATAGTGATGAGAGATGGCTCGGGCGTCACGAGAGGCAGAATGCCGCGAGGGAAGGAGCGATTGGGCTGAAAGGGCAAGCATTCCGAGAGGCCCGATGGTGGTCCGCTTGAAGTTCTCCTTGATCCTGACCGCCGAGAAGATGTCACCTTCAATCTCTATCCCACCCCGGACGTAGAGCATCGCAAAATGGTACGCATCGGGGTGGTTGGCCGCCTTGCGAAGAGCCCCGGAATCCTTGAAGACGATCGTGTACGCCGGATTCGCAAGCTTGTGGAGGATCGTCCCGTCTCCAAGCCTCACGATTCCCCCCGCCGGGAGTCGTTTGAAGAGACGGGACAGGTGGACGTCATCGCTTGTCATCATCGTCGTGCGCAGGTTCCGTCGGCTTAACAGCATGCTCAGTTCCCCCTTCCATAGTTCCGCTGGACAATGTGCACTTCGTCCACGCACCCTCCCACTTCAAGCTGAAGTGTGGGATGGTGGATCCCGAAGCGCTCCTCAAGGGCACGAGAAAGACCTTCTGTGCAGGGAATGGTTCAACGTGATCCGGCAAGATACTTCCGGAGCTCGACAAGGGGGGTGAGCTTCTTGAGCTCGCCGCGTGCAGCAAGGACTTTCACGTACAGGTGCGTCCCAAGCACGAAGGATAAGACGCCAATGACAATCTGGTTTGCCATCCAGGTCTGCGGGGGAATGAAGAAGGCGCAGGCAGCGCTGAAGGCAAGCCAGGCAGCAAGGAGAATGCTGGCGAGTCCTTCCAGGCTCCTGGGATTGAGCGATGTCAATCCGGTTTCGCCGATGAGGAGCGAGACGATGAGCGCATTCCAGAAGAGGGTTTCCTGGGTGTACTGGGGCGCGAGGATCCCCGTTCCGACGAGCCACGTGCCAAAGGTCTGGAAGGTTCGGACCTCCCACATTTCGAGGATGCGGGGTCCTGATGGCGGGAGATGTTCCGGCCCGGTCTCATGGATCCCGGCCGCATCACTCCCCGCCTTTCCCTCATCGGAATCGTGCAGTGTTGGATGAAGATCCGTGATGTTCCGAGATTTCTTCATGGTTCTATGGGTTCGGGCGGGATGTGTCACGGTAGTACTGCAACATGGCGGCGACCCCCACGAGCGCGGTCAGGCCGCCAAACAGCAGTTGCTGGGGACTCTGCGGACGAATCGCCGTGATCGCGACAACGGCCCCCAGCACAACATTGAGAACGCCGAGGCTGCGGTGCCTGCCGGCCATGAATAGCCCCGCCCCAACGACAAGGAAGCCAGCGACCATGTCGGTCCATTGGTTCAACATGGGAGTTTCAGGTATCAGCCCTGCGGCTACGATCCACACTCCCATTACAGCCCCAATGACCGCCTTCCACATGACGTCGACCCTCACATGGAAAAGATACGCCAACGGCCAGGGACATGCAAGGCTCCTCAGCGAAGAAGGACAAGGTTGCGAGTCAGAGTGCCGCAGTGTGTCTCACGGCATCCCGGATCGCCTCAGCCGTCGCCAGGACGGCAAGCTCCGCTGCAAGATCAATCGGCGCAGCCACGTTCCCGCATGCAAGCGCAAACGTCGTATCGCCGTCATGCGACGTGTGCGAGGGAACAATTGCACGCGCCAGCCCGTCGTGCATCCGCTCTGCAATGCGGCAGAGTTGAAGCTTCGAAAGCGCGGCATTCGTCACGACCGCCACGAGCGTCGTGTTCATACCCAGCGGAGGACGGAATATACTCAGCCCTACGGACGGGTCCTTCGCAGCGAGAAACTCCCCGTTCGTGCCCCGTGCCCCGGCAATGATTTTCCCATCCCCATCGATGATGTCACCGACGGCATTCACAACGGCGACGGCAACGACCTCAACGTCGCCGGACCCGGATGTTGAGATGCCGAGTCCCCCGTCCATGCGGCTGTCCGGTCCGGCCCACTTTCCAACGGTTGCTCCCGTTCCAGCACCGACAGGGCCGCGCAGCCCCCAATCGTTCCTCGCACCGGCATCAATGCATGCGGCGTACCCCGAGCCGCGAGTCGGATAGACATTGTTTGCACCGACCGCAAGGTCAAAGATGACCGCTGCTGGCACGATGGGGACGATCGCCCACGGAGTTCGGTACCCGATTCCCCGTTCCGAAAGATACTTCATCACACCGTCAGCTGCAGCGAGGCCATATGCGCTCCCGCCCGCGAGAAGGACAGCGTGGACCTCATCCACAGTTTTCTCGGGTGAAAGGAGAGCCGTCTCCCGGGACCCGGGAGAGGCTCCGCGCACATCGCAGCTTCCGTGTGTCCGGGGAGGGCACAGAATGACAGTGCACCCTGTGAGGTTGTGCGGGTCCGTCCAGTGCCCGATGCGAAATGATTGCGTCAACTGAGGCATACCACGACGTATTAAAGGCTGTGAGTTCCTCTCGCCAACTCGCACCTTCCCCATCACCCAGCCGCTGAGCTCCTTACATAGCCGTTCAGATCATCTGTTCAGCACTCGACCTCGATACCGTTTCCGATCTTCTCGTAGTTGATAAACTTCCCTCTGAACTTGTAGGTGATGGAAGTATCAACCTTTGCCAGGCCGCGCCGGATCAGATGCGCATTCAACAATGTCTTGTTTCTCAAATAGACGTACGCCAATAGCTGACTCTTGTCGTCGTACTTCACCGAATCGAACCTCAAGAAGATCTGGTCCCCCTTCGCCATCCGTGCAAGAAAACTGACTGCCTCGTTCGTCTTGTCCTCGTCAGTCTTCACCCCAAGCAGCCTGACGCGCAGGCCGCTTGTGAGTTCGATGAGTTCCGGCGATACGACTCTCGAAACGGTGAAATACTCCTCACGGGCGGGCTGAGTTCCGTCCACTTGGGAACCGAAGCTGCGCTTCCGTGGATCTGTCTTCTTGTCGAAGTGAACCTTGTCTCTGAAGACGTACGGGAGCTTCTCGATGGTCCGCGCAAAATCGACCGGCCGATGTGTCTGATGGGATACCCTAAAGCTCGCTTCCTCAGGGAACAGGTTCCTCGTTCGCACGCCAAGCTTCTGCTCAATAATAGGTCTGCACTCAGGATTCAGCTCATATCCGATGGAATTGCGCTTGAGATTCTTTGCAGCGAGGCAAGTTGTCCCGCTACCCAAGAACGGGTCGAGCACGGTATCGCCTACAAAGGTGAACATCCGGATGAGACGGCGCGGGAGTTCTTCCGGGAACATCGCGAGATGCTTATCCTGTCGTTCACCGCTGAAGTTCCAGTGACCGGCAAAGTACTCGTTCCATTCCTCCACGGTGAGTCTCGACTGCTCCTTGGCTTCACGGGTCGGCTTCGGAGGGTCACCAAGTTTCTTGAAGATGAGGATGAACTCATAGTCGATCTTGACGATGCCGTTTCGTGGATACGGGAAGGAGCCCATGATCGTCGCGCCGCCGGTCGTATTCGTCGTCGTCACCTTCTGCCAGATGATGGCGCCCATGTAGTCGAATCCCACCGTCTCGCAAAACTTGATGATCTCGGTGCGAATCGGAATGACCTTATACCTGCCGTAGTAGACTGCACGGGCGAACTGGTCGCCGATATTGACGCACAATCGACAGCCCGGGTGAAGAACGCGGTAGCACTCACTCCATACGATATTCAGGTTGTTGATGTAGTTCTCGTATGAGTCGTTGAATCCGATCTGATTACTGTTCCCGTAGTCCTTGAGCTGCCAGTACGGAGGCGAAGTCAACACGAGATGAACGCTTTCGTCGAGGAGTTCTTCCATGTGGCGCGAGTCCCCGATGATCAACGTATGATGCGTTCTCATCCGCTCAGGCCCTCCCCACTGCACAGAGTGGTGCTTCTCCAGCATATCGACCCAATCTCATAACACCCACAAGAAGCTTCGAACGTGGCACGTGGATAAGATATTCAATCCTGATGCGAAAGAAAAGTACAAGCCAAAATGTGGCTTGTTCTGGCAGGCCACGCGAGAAAGACGGGGAACACCTGGAAAAATCAGTTGAATCCCGACGGTCGTCATTTGGGCCTGCCCGCCGCAGGCAGGCCAGTCCATCGCCTGAGCTCGCAGGAGTCTTAGCGCATAAAGGAATCTTTTTGTAAATTGTTGTCATCTAACGGATGCCGCCGGTTCAGGCATCCGTACCGTGCGAACAATGCAAGGAGCCGGGCTATGAGCCTCCCGAGGTTTGCGACAGAAGCTTTTACAGATTTCACCGTTCCAGCCAACAGAAAGAAAATGGAGAAGGCACTGGCGCTCGTCGAGTCACAGCTCGGGCGCGAGTACGACATCATTATCGGCGCCGAACGGATCAAGACGGAACAGAAGCTCTACTCATACAACCCGTCGAACAAGGACGAAGTTGTCGGGATCGTTCAGAAGGGGAGTGTTGCTGAGGCCGAGAAAGCGATCGCGGCAGCCTACGAAGCTTTTCAAACGTGGCAGTATGTGAAACCCGAAAAGCGCGCGCAGTACCTTCTCAAGGCAGTAAAAGTCCTGCGCCGACGGAAGTTCGAATACGCCGCGTGGATGGTGTTCGAAGTCGGCAAGAACTGGGCGGAGGCCGACGCCGATGTTGCCGAGGCGATTGACTATCTCGAGTTCTACGCTCGTGAGATGCTCCGCTATGCGAAGCCGAAACCGCTCGTGAAGTATCCGGGCGAGAAAAATGAGCAGGTTTACATCCCGCTCGGCGTCGGTGTTGTCGTTCCACCGTGGAATTTCCCGCTTGCCATCCTCCTCGGCATGACAACCGCCGCCGTAGTGAGCGGCAACAACGTCGTGCTCAAGCCGTCAAGCGAATCGCCGGTTATCGGCGCGAAGTTCATGGAGTTGTGGGATGAAGTGGGACTCCCGAAGGGTGTCATCAACTTTCTCCCCGGCGGCGGTGCAACGATCGGTGACACACTTGTCGGACATCCGAAGACGCGCTTCGTGGCTTTCACCGGCTCGCGCGAGGTCGGTACGCACATCTACGAGCTCGCCGCGAAAGTACAGCCCGGCCAGATCTG
>PEWR01000146.1 GCA_002779395.1 Ignavibacteriales bacterium CG07_land_8_20_14_0_80_59_12 | reverse complement strand
AGTTTCGACCTGAGGAAAGGCGGCACATCTGTCGGCAGGACAGAGGCGGAGCCGCAGAACTGCGAACTCCAGCAGAACCATCCCAACCTGTTCAATCCATCCACCACTATTCGGTTCATACTCCCGGTCCTAGAAGTCTAGCCGACCCCGCCGAACCCTTACAATCCCTGCAAATGAAGAAAGGTGGACTCCATCTTAGAGATGGGGCCCACCTGAACCACTACTGCACAGATGAGAAACCCTTACTTCCCTCCCGCGGCGCTTACAAGCTGTTGGATCGCAGAGACGACCATCAGCTCCGCCTGTCCGCCCGGCAGCTTTGCTTTCTCAAGAATCGCCAGCTTATCATCAACCCACGCCTGCTCCGCCTTCTTCCCTGTCTCAATCATCGCCGCCGCTTCGAGTGCGATGGCAGAGATGTCCGCGAGGTCCTTCGACATCGTCGCCATCTCCCAGAGGATCGGCGAGCGGTGGATGATGTCGCGGAGCTTTGCGTCGTTCTCTTTCCAGACAGTCAGATGAGCTTTGATCTCACCGAGCGACGCCCCGTCTTTCTTTTTCACGAACCGGTCTACAAGCTTCCCGAACAAACGCGCGGTCTTCGATTCCGGCCGTGCCGCATCGACGGCGCGCGTGAGGGGCGAGAACTGCGTGTAGGTCACGCCCTGCGAATGCCGCTTGTAGATCTTCACCGGCTCGATCACGTCGATGAATGTCTTAAGCGCGATAATGTCCGCGTTGTTGGTCAACCGGCGAAGCATCATGTCGTAGTTCTTCGCATGCGTTAGGCCAAGTTCCTCCAGCCGGAAACTGATCACATCGAGCCGCCGGTACATATCGTCCACGTCACGGACGTTCCCCGGCGACCAGAACCTCTCGGCAATCGCGGCCGTGCGGGGCCAGATGCGTGAGTCGATTGTCTCAGGCGTGACAAGCTCGGCCCAGCTCGTCGCCTCACCGCCGAGGATGTTCTTCTTTGCCTCCTCAGTCAGGACGGAGTCCGCCGGAAGCGGATCGTTCAGGTAATGGAACTCGGCAGACTGGATGAGATCAATGTAGTAGCCGTTCGAAAGGATCGCCTTGTATCCCCTGCGCGCCGCTTCAAAGAGGCCCTTCGGTCCGCGCCACGACTGGATCACGATCGTCGTCGGCATCTGCGGGTGGAGGATCTCATCCCAGCCGATCATCTTCTTCCCGTGCTTCGTCAGGATTTTCAGGAGACGATTATTGAAGTAAGCCTGGAGCGCGTGGTTGTCCGCGATTCTGTGCTTCTTCATGAACGCCTGTATCTGCTTGTTCGCGCTCCACTGCTTCCCGTTATTCTCATCTCCTCCGATGTGCAGATACTCATCCGGGAAGAGGAACGCCATCTCGCCGAGGAACCTGTCGAGGAAACGGTAGGTCGCTTCGATGGTCGGGTTGAAAGTCGGATCGAAGATCCCCCAGTGCCGCTCGATCGTGTACGGCCCCGGCGCACTCGCCAACCCAGGGAAGGCGGCGAACCAGGCTGTTGAGTGACCCGGGAGGTCAAACTCAGGGATGACACGGATGCCGCGATCCTCGGCATAGGCAAGAACCTCCTTGATCTGTGCCTGCGTGTAATAGAACCCATCCGAGCAGAGCTCCTGGAGCTTCGGGAACTTCTTGCTCTCGACCCTGACGCCCTGGTCGTCCGAGAGGTGCCAGTGGAACACATTCATCTTCAGCGCCGCCATGCCGTCGAGGTTCCGCTTGATCACTTCGACCGACATGAAATGACGGCTCACGTCGATCATCAGCCCGCGCCACAGAAATCGCGGCTCGTCGTTGATCGTCACCGCCGGGAGGTAATACCCTTCGTCATCGATGCTGAGGAGCTGAAGGAGCGTCTCGAAACCACGGAGCGCACCGAGGTCCGTCTCGGAAGAGAGCTCGACCTTCCCAGGTGTTATGGTGAGGCTGTACGATTCGTCCTCTCCGAGAACGACATTTCCCTTTCGCCGGCAATCGATGAGCATTGAGGCGCTGTCAGGATTGCTCCGGGATGTCACAAAGTCCTGCAGGAAAAAGAGCCCGGTCCGGTCCGAGAGCCTCCGGAGCGTCCGGGAAGCCGCGGCATACAACCGCTTTCCAACGTCTTTCTTCGCCGCAACGGCAAACGACGGTGTGAGTCGGAACTTGCCGCTTCCAAGCATCACAGATTTCGGAACGGGCATGAGGTTCAATGAAGCGATGCCCTCTTCCGAATGAAGAGGAGCCGAAGTGACGAGAAGTGCGAGGAAAATGGCGATGATCGTGTTCTTGAGTCTCATGGTCGTCTTTCCCTTGTCCGGTTTCATCGGTGCCCTGCACGAATTGGGCGTTAAACGAGCGGGAGGTTCTCGCTGTCCATATTGTATGAAGCGCAGGGGAGGTAGATGGGCGCAGAGCACCACCTCCCTACGAAGAGAAGCAGAGGAAAGTTACATCAGACAGGGAAGAAATACCAGACATGCTCGTTAGGGATTTGCTCTCGTGTGCGCGCGGCTCCATGCGCTTGGATTTCAAGAGCGGCATTTCTAACTTGAATTACGCAAGACCATGCCGACAAAGCAAGTCATCCTCAAGCCGAAGGAAGCGCGCCGGATCACGAACGGGCATCTCTGGGCGTTCAGCAACGAAATCCAGTCCGTTGAGGGGAATCCAGCCGCGGGCGACGTCGTGGATCTTCACGCCGCCGGAGGCGAATTCCTCGGTAGGGGATTCTACCATCCCCAGTCGCTGATCTCGGTCCGGCTCCTGACGCGGGAGCACGAAGAGATTAACTTCGCCTTTTTTGAGCGCAGGCTCGCCGCTGCTGCAGGTCTGCGGAGCCGCATCTACCCTGGCGAGAGCACATTCAGACTTGCGTACGGCGAGAGCGACTTTCTCCCGGGTCTCGTCGTCGACCGGTACAACGATGTCTTTGCGATCCAGACCTATTCCGCTGGCATGCATCAGCGTATGATGCTCATCGCGGACGTCCTGCAGTCGCTCTTCCATCCGCTCTCCGTCATAGAACGAAACGAATCCCACCTCCTCGCGCTTGAGGGATTGCCCCAAAACTCGGCGGTTCTCCGGGGCGAGGAGTCGGTGACTACAATAACCGAAAACGGAATTCTTTACCGGATCGACGTGCTACATGGTCAGAAGACCGGGTTTTTCCTTGATCAGCGGGAAAACCGGTTGGCCCTGCAGCGATACACAAAGGGTGCGCGCGTTCTGGATGCATTTTCAAACGACGGCGGTTTCGCGCTGAACGCCGCAGCGGCGGGGGCAGGTGAGGTGGTAGGACTTGACATATCGGAGACGTCAATCGAGCGGGCAACACACAACGCACGGCTCAACCAGGTTGCAGACAGGTGTACGTTCCTCACGGCCGATGTCTTCGACGAGCTTCCGAAGATGGTTCGCGCCGGCAGAAAGTACAATGTCGTCAACCTTGACCCCCCGTCCCTCACAAAGAGCCGGAAGAACCTGCCTGCGGCTCGCCATGCATACCGCGAGCTCAACTCGCTCGCGATGCGCCTCCTCCCCGAGGAGGGAGGCATCCTCACCACGTCCTCCTGCTCGCATCATGTCGACGACGCGATGTTCCTCGATGCGGTGGACTCCGCAGCGCAGCATGCGCACCGCACGCTGAGGCTTGTTGAGTGGCGCGGCGCGGCGCCGGACCATCCGGTCCTCAGCGCGATGCCGGAGACTCGCTATTTGAAATTCGGAATTTTTGTGGTGTCGTGAGAATGCAGTAAAGAGGTGAGAGCCATGAAAGGAATTGCACCCGGACATCTCAGAAGGGCGGGGGCACTGATTGCCATCGTGCTCTTCATCACAAGCCTCGGGCCCGCCCAAAATATGGCGGGCAGGTCCGCCCAAAATATGGCAGGCATGCCCGGCTCAAGGACGCAACCGTTGCAGCTCCCGCTTGCCGTGCAGGACACATCGATCGTGTTTGCGCCGGCGGACAGCGCGTTCTTTGTCAATCAGCCCAGGTCCCAAGGACCGCGCACAAGCTCGTGGGGGCTGCACATTCTCTTCTCGGAGAACGGCTTCGGAGCAGGAATTTTCTATCGTCGCCGGCTTTCCGAGGACCTGCACGGATTCGCATCGCTTGCGATCACGTCGGCAAAGGACAGCAAGGAGGTCGACTACATCGACCCGTTTACGGGGCAGACGTACACCCCGGACAAGATCAACCGGTTCCTCATGTTCCCACTCGCCCTCGGCGTGCAGTACGAGCTCTTCCAGGACGTGATCATGCAGAACTTCCGTCCGCACCTTGAGGCGGGGCTCGGGCCGACGCTCATTTTCTCCTCTCCATACGACAAGGATTTCTTCCCGAGCTTGAAATATGGCCAGGCGCACTACACGTTCAACGCGTTCGTGGGGGTCGGAGCCTACTTCGGATCCGACTCGCGGAACCTCTCGGGGATCGGGATCAGGTACTACTTCATCCCACTCAATAATGGAATCCCGAGCATGAACGGTAAGAACGGGGAGATCCGCAAGCTCACCGAATTCGGCGGTGTGTTCCTGATGCTTGATGTGGGGATGTTCCTATAAGCACAGATGGGCCCGACCCCGAAGGTGGAGCCCATCAACCATTCGTGCTTCTCAGGTGCTGATCAGTGCCTGCGCTCTGTTGGCAAGGTAGGTCCGCAAAAAACTCCCGGTATACGAATCCTCGCTCTTCGCCACCTCTTCCGGCGTTCCCTCCGCAACAATTCTCCCGCCGCCGTCTCCCCCTTCTGGACCGAGGTCGATCACCCAGTCGGCGCACTTCACGACGTCCATGTTGTGCTCGATGACAAGAATTGAATTCCCCGCCTCGATCAGATCATCAAAACACTTCAGCAGCTTCGCGATGTCGTCGAAATGAAGTCCCGTTGTCGGCTCGTCGAAGATAAACAGCTTGTGAAGGTTCTGCCGCTTTGCGGAGAGGTGAGCTGCGAGCTTCACGCGCTGCGCCTCGCCGCCCGAGAGAGTCGTCGCTGATTGACCGAGCCTGATGTATCCGAGTCCGACATCGTTGAGGACCTGAAGTTTGTCCGCGATGCGCTTCCCGGTCCTCGATGATTTGAAAAATCCAATCGCCTCAGTGACCTGCATGTTGAGAACATCGTGGATGTTCTTGCCGTGGTACTCGACCTCAAGGACCTCGGCCTTGAAGCGTGTCCCGTGGCACGCCTCGCAGGCGAGGTAAAGGTCCGCCATGAATTGCATCTCGACGAGCTGGTACCCCTCCCCTTCGCACACCTCACATCGGCCTCCCCGCACATTAAAGGAAAATGTCCCCGGTTTATACCCGCGGATCCTCGACTGCTGTGCCGAGGCAAAAAGTGCACGGATCTCGTCGAACGCACCGATGTATGTTACCGGGTTCGACCGCGGCGAGCGCCCGATGGGCGACTGGTCCACGAGCTCGACACCATCGAGGAGCTGCGATCCCTCGATCCGCCGGAAGCGCCCCAGGTGTCCGCCGTCGTCACCGGTCGCTCCACTCACAGATGCGATGAGCCGCTTCAAACCCGCGTACAGGACCTCGTGGACAAGCGTGCTCTTCCCTGAGCCGCTCACGCCGGTCACGCACACAAACATGTGGAGCGGGATTCTCGCGTCGACGTCTTTCAGGTTGTGCTCTGACGCCTTCCGGACGACCACGGCGTCGCGGTTCCCGTTCCGGCGGAACCGCGGAATCGAAATGTGCGCACGGCCGCTCAGGTACATGCCCGTGCGTGAATTGGGGTTCTCAATGATTCTGTCGATGCTCCCCATGGCGACGATCTCGCCGCCGTGCTCTCCCGCTCCAGGGCCGAGATCGACAATGATGTCGCTCTCGCGCATCATGTCGGCATCGTGTTCGACAACGACGACGGTGTTCCCCGTATCGCGGAGGGATTTCAATATCCTGATGAGCTTTCCGTTGTCACGCGGGTGCAGCCCGATGCTCGGCTCGTCGAGGACGTAGAGTGCGCCCACGAGTGACGAACCGAGTGCGGAGGCGAGGTTAATCCTCTGCGTCTCGCCGCCGGAAAGCGTGTTCGAAAGCCGGTCCAGCGTCAGATAGCCGAGTCCCACATCGTTCAGATACGTGAGCCGGCGGCGAATCTCGCCGAAGATTTGCTTCGCGATTTCCTCACGGGAGGTGTCGAGCTTCAGCGTCGCGAAAAATTCCTTGGCTGCCGCCACGCTCATCCTGACCACGTCGTGGATGTTCTTCCCGCCGACGTACACATTGAGCGCCTCCTGCCGCAGGCGCGAACCGCCGCACTGGTCGCACGTGGTGTAGCCGCGGAAGCGGCTCATGAAGACACGGTACTGGACCTTGTACGATTTCTTCTCGACGTACTTGAAGAAGCCGTTGATGCCATCGTAGCCCCGGTAACCGTTTATCACGACGTCGAGCTCTTCATCTGTGAGGTCGCGGAAGGGAACGTCCACGCGCACGCCAACCTCCTCCGCGATGCGGAGGAGGTCCTCGAGGTACTCCTGGAAGCGGGGAAAGTGGAACGGGACGACAGCACCTTCACGGAGGGACTTCGACGCGTCAGGTACAACGAGATTCATGTCAACGCCGACCGAGCGGCCGAATCCCTGGCACTTCGGACAGGCGCCGAATGGATTGTTGAACGAGAAGAGGCGCGGTTCCGGCTCTTCGTACCTGATTCCGCACTCGGCGCACTCAAAATGCTGGCTGAAACGGAGCGCCGTCGCCTTGTCGATGAGATAGATCTGCGCATAGCCCCCGCCCTCCCGGAACGCCGTCTCGAGCGAGTCCGCCAGCCGCTGGTCGCCGGCGTGGAACATCAGCCGGTCGACGAGAACCGCGTGCGGCTCCTTCGGCGGTCTCGCAAGCGGCTTCTCGTTCACGTCGACGACATCGGAGCCGACGAGAAGCCGGAAGTACCCTTTCGCGCGGAGTGCGGCCGACGTGTCTTTGAAGCTCTGTTTCGGGACGGTCGGGAAAGGAAACAGGATATAGAGCTTCTCACCGTCGGCAAGCCGAAGCGGGGGAGCGGCGAGCTGCTCCATCACCGAGCGGACGCTGTCCTTTCGAACCGTGCGTCCGCAGCGGCGGCAGACCGTGATTCCGACACGGGCAAAGAGAAGACGCAGATAGTCGTAGATCTCGGTTGATGTGCCGACCGTCGAGCGCGGGTTCCGTATGTTTGTCTTCTGTTCGATGGCAACCGCCGGACTGATCCCCTGGATGAGATCAACGTCCGGCTTGTCCATCCGCTCGAGGAACTGCCGCGCGTAGGCGGAGAGGCTCTCGACGTAGCGGCGCTGGCCCTCGGCGTACATCGTGTCGAACGCAAGGCTTGACTTTCCCGAGCCGCTGACGCCGGTGAGGACGATGAGCTTGTTCCGGGGAAGTTCGAGATCGATGTTCTTGAGGTTATGGACGCGCGCACCCTTGATCAGGATCGTGCGCTGTTTTGTGGGTCCAGCCGGGCGCCGCGCGGTTTCTTCGCCGTCAACGGTTCTTTGTGTCACTTCGCGAGAGTTCACAGTGCCGAAAATTAGCCCGCAGAGGAAGGAAATGCAAGGTGTGGTAGTGTCTCAGTTTGATTTTCCCCCGTTGTTGCGCATTGTGGAGAATCTCGGACCATAACAAGCGCTCGAAGGAGAATGAGGAGCGTTGCTCGGGAGTGGGTCAAATTTCG
>PEWR01000089.1 GCA_002779395.1 Ignavibacteriales bacterium CG07_land_8_20_14_0_80_59_12 | reverse complement strand
GTGATGGAATCGCGTCTCAGCTGGCACGAATACTTCATGAAGGTCGCATCGGTTGTCTCGGAGCGATCGACGTGCACCCGGGCGCACATCGGCGCCGTCATCGTGAAAGAGCGGACCATCCTCGCGTCGGGCTACAACGGGGCTCCCGCCGGACTTCCGCACTGCACTGAAGTCGGATGCCTCGTCTATGTCTCCCGGGGTCCGGACGGTGAGGAAGAGGAGAATTGCTACCGGACAATTCATGCCGAGATCAATGCGATTGCCCAGGCGGCGAAGCACGGAGTCCGCATCGACGGGGCTGACATCTACATCACCGTAAGCCCCTGCTACCACTGCCTCAAGACTCTCGCAAATGCCGGCGTTACGAACATCTACTACGGCCGGCCGTATAATTTGCACAGGATTGCCGAACTTATCGGACAGGCCCACGTCAATCTCATTTATGTGCCCCTCCCCGAGGAGAAGGCAAACTTGAATGCAGAACCAAATCCGTCGCCTGATCCGAAGACGGCAGTTGAAAGGGGAAAGGAATGAAGACCCAACTTTCAGACGAACTCCTGGAGCGATTCCTCAGCTACGTGAAGATCGACACCCAGTCCTCTGAGGAGTCGACCACCTACCCGAGCACGGAGAAGCAAAAGGACCTTCTCAGGCTTCTCGTGTCTGAGCTTCAGAGCCTCGGCCTGAAGGATGCGGCAATGGATGAGTATGGATATGTGATGGCGACGATCACTGCGAACACGAGGAAGTCCAGCGCGCCGACGATCGGTTTCATCGCGCACGTCGACACCTCCCCCGAGGTGAGCGGTGCTAATGTGAAGCCGGTGGTGTGGAGAAACTACCAGGGGCAGGACCTCGTTCTTCCGGGCGACCCATCGCGTGTGATCCGTCTCGCCGACAACCCTGCCCTGCGGGATCAGGTCGGCAACGACGTCATCACGTCGGACGGTACAACGCTCCTCGGGGCCGACAACAAGTCGGGCGTCACAGAAGTCGTCGCGGCGGCAGGCTACTTCATCGCGCACCCGGAGGTGAAACACGGCACGATCCGCCTCGCCTTCACGCCTGACGAGGAAGTCGGAACAGGGACGAAATTCTTTGACGTCGGGAAGTTTGGTGCGCAAGTCGCCTACACAGTCGACGGCGAGACGCGGGGCGAGGTCGAAAACGAGACATTCTCAGCCGACAGTTTCACGGCGTTCTTCAAGGGGAAGAACATCCATCCCGGTTTTGCAAAGGGGAAGATGGTGAACTCGATCAAGGTCGCGGCGGAGTTCATCGATCGTCTTCCCAAGGACACCCTCTCCCCTGAGACAACCGAGAAGCGTGAGGGGTACGTCCATCCGTACGTCTTGAACGGCGGTGTGGAGGAGACGTCTGTGAAGCTCCTCATCCGCGACTTTGAGACAGAGGGGCTGAAGGAGAAGGAGGAGTCCCTCGAGAAGCTTGCACGTGAGGTTGTGGCCCGGCACAAGGGCTCCGCACTTGAAGTCAAGATCGAGGAGTCGTACCGCAACATGCGGCACAAGCTCGACGAGGATCCCCGGGTCGTGGAGTACGCGCTTGAAGCGGTGCGGCGCGCAGGACTCACGCCGCGGCTCGGGTCAATTCGAGGCGGCACCGATGGCTCGAAGCTTTCCTACATGGGTCTCCCCACGCCGAACATCTTCGCCGGTGAGCACAGCTTCCATTCGAGGCTCGAGTGGGTGACGCTCCAGGACATGGAGAAGGCTGTCGAGGTGATTGTGAAGCTTGCCCAGCTCTGGGAAGAGCGGGCGAAGTAGCCGGAAGTGAATTACCTTCCTCGAAAGGGGAACGGGGGAGAGGCCGGCGGTGTGGAACCTGTACCGACGGCCTCTTCAGTCTATCGTCGAGCCGGAGGTTGCATCCGCTTACTAACTGGTAGGAAGTGGCTATTCGCTCCCCCCTGAGAAGCTGGAGCGAGTCGTCGGTAATTCGTCCGACTCTTCTGGAGAGCGAGTTTCAGACTTCCGTTGTGTGCGAGCATGCTTTACTCAGGCAAAGTAATGATGTCAAAAAAAAGGTGGTCACTGGAAAATCCATTGTTGAACCGATGCACTGAAAAGGACACAGGTGGTGTAATGAAAGGTGTGATCGTGATGATGCTTGCCCTTGTTTCAGGAATGCTCACCGCGCAGGCGCATGTGAAAGTCGGAGCCGAGGTGCTCATCGAGCGCGAGCTCGGGCTCCTGAAGGGGAAACGCGTCGGCGTTATCACCAACCACACCGGCCGGCTTCCGGACGGAACTCACATCGTCGATGCCCTGCTCGCACGGGGAATCCGGGTCACTGCCCTGTTCGGTCCGGAACATGGGATCCGCGGCGACGCACCGGACGGGGAGAGCGTCAGTCACGGAACCGACGCCCGGACGGGCATCGCAGTCTACTCGCTCTATGGGAAGATCGTGAAACCGACGCCGGAGATGCTTGCGGACGTGGACGTCCTCCTGTATGACATCCAGGACGTGGGCGTGAGGTTCTACACCTACATCTCCACGATGGCCCTCTCGATGGAAGCGGCGGCGGAGCAAGGGAAGGAGTTCATCCTTCTCGACAGGCCGAACCCCATCCGGGGCATCGACTGGGACGGCCCTATCCGAGACGACAGCCTTGCCAGCTTCGTCTCCCTCAATCCGATCCCCGTGAGCTATGGAATGACGCTCGGTGAGCTCGCGGCGATGGTGAACGGGGAGGGATGGCTCTCGAACGGGGTGAAGGCGAAGCTTACCGTCATCCCGCTCGAAGGATGGAGACGGACGATGTGGTTCGATAAGACAGGGCTTCCGTTCGTGAAACCGTCGCCCAACCTCACCACGCTCGATGCGGTAATGCTGTACCCGGGCGTCTGCTTCATTGAAGGGACGAATGTCTCGGAGGGAAGAGGCACGGAGCGTCCCTTCGAGCAAATCGGTGCGCCGTGGATTGATTCGAAGAAGCTCGCTGATTACCTGAACGGAAGGCGTATCCCCGGCGTGAAGTTTGCGCCGCTCACCTACACACCTGTCGACATCGCGAGGATGACGGCCGATCCTAAGTATGAGGGGAAGGAGTGCCGCGGCATCGCCATCAAGATCACGAACCGCGAAAGACTCCATCCGGTGCGGATGGGGATCGAGATTCTCTGCGCGTTGAAGAAGCTCTTCCCGGGGGATTTCTCCTGGCGGGAATCAAGAAGCGGAGGCTCACCCTACATCGACAAGCTGACAGGCTCCCAACTCGTGCGCACGATGATCGATGCCGGGAAGGCGCCCGAAGAAATCTACCTATTGTTCGACGCAGCGAAGCAGAAGTTCGGCTCGACGCGCGCGAAATACCTTCGCTACTGAAGGCTGGTCATCCAGGGAAGCTGACAGCGTGTTGCTCGCGGCCACGCCCTGGATCTTCTCGGCGCTCTGCGCAAAGCCTCTGACGGTTGAAGTCCGGTCAAGTCACCGCCCCGAGGCTTCACCGATGGTTTCCTGCAGCAACGTGAACGTGTACCCCCGCTTCTTCAGCTCCGTGATGAGTTCATTGAGCTTGAGATAGAGTTTATCGGTTCGCCGGGGATCCGCCCCGATGTGGATGAGGAGGAGGAATCCGTTGAGCCCGTCGTGTTGCCGAGCCTCAAAATCAAGAATGCGCTTGTAGATTGCGTCGCTGCTCAGATACTGCTTCCCGAGTTCGGGGTACGTCCAATCCGCGTTCGAGTAGGTGCCCGGAGTGAAGTTCACGAGCGTCAGTCCTTCCTCACGGCACCAGTTGCTGACGGAGGCGTTGAACCATTCGTATGGGGGAAGGAAGTAGGGCGCAGAGTCGCGCTCGATTCCGAATTGTTTCATCTCCGCGTAGTTGTTCCGGATGTCGCTGACGAACTCATCCCGTGTGATGAGGAGCGAATCCCGGTTCTCCCAAGAGGCATAGAGGAGGTGCTTGTCGGAGTGGGCCCCGAGGTAGTGACCGTCCTCGCGGAGGCCCCGGATCACCGGTGCAAACTCCGTCTTCCTGTAGAAATCCCCCGTCAAGAAGAACGATCCCTTCACTCCCTGCTTCCTCAGGACCTCACGGATGATGAGGCCTCCATCCGCGAAGTCTCCGCCGGTGAACACAAGGTTGATCTCTTTCTTTGTCCGGTCGGTCCGGACGATGGCGCCGAGGTCATATTCGAGGACCGAGCGGGTCGAGTCGTCCGCGGGTCTGTGATCACGGGCGGCGGAAGCGCGCAGTGGAGCCAGGAGAAAACAGCAAAAGAGGAGGAGCAGGGCGCGCCGCTTCATGGCTTCCATGACCCATCGGCAGTGTTGGTCGGGTGTCGAGCGACTTTCAATATACGCAAGCACACCTCATCGTTCCAGCGATTCTCCCGCCTGGGAGATTCAGCAGGCTTCGTGAGTCGGGGATCGGTGAGTGGCCGGCATCCAGGGGGTTCGCATGCCGTTCGGCGCTGCCCCGCTCACCGACGCGCAGATCCAGACGGTCGCGACCTGGGTTGACCAGGGGGCAAAGAACAACTAAGCTGCACTCCGAGGCGTTTCCCTGGCCACCCTCAGCCCTCGCAGACGCCGGAAAGGAGCGGTTCGCCGCCTCACCGCAGACTCATCCAGTTGATTTCTCACGCCGGCCATTGTATATTCTGCTTACCTTCGAAGGCCTGTCACAATTCTGCTGGAGGAATCGCACATGGAACCATTGTCACCAAATGATGTCCGGTCGGAAGGAACGAAGCCCCGTCTCACTCTCACCGACCAGATCGTCGGAGTCTTCACCTCCCCGGGGGAGGTGTTCGAGGATGTGCGTGTGAATCCGAAGCGCACCACCTCGTGGCTCCTCCCGCTCATCCTCCTGATCATCATTGCCCTCGTATCCCAGGTAGTCATGTTCAATGATGTCCGCATCCAGCAGCAGATGCGCGATCTCACGTCAAAGCAGTTCGACCAGGCAGTCGCCCAGGGGAAGATGACTTCGGAGCAGCGCGATAGAGCGGAGGAGTACACGTCTCCCACGAGCGGCATCGCGACGGCAATACGAATGATCTCGACGTTGATCCTCCTGCCGATCATGTTCTTTATTGTCGTGCTCGTCTGGTTCCTGGGAGGTAAGATATTCTTCAAGTCACCAGTGACCTATCAAAAGACGATGGAGGTCGTCGGCCTGACGTACTGCATCGTCATCCTCGAGTCGATCGTCACGCTGATCCTTGTTCTTGCGATCGGTTCGCTCAACGCCACTCCGAGCGCCGCCATCGTGCTCTCCTCGTTTGATCCAACGGACAAGATTCAGATACTTCTCTCGCATCTTAACGTCTTCACCATATGGTACCTCCTCGTTCTCGGCGTCGGCCTTTCGAAGGTTTTCGAGCGAACGACCGGGGCGGTGCTGGGGATGGTGTTCGGATTGTGGGTGTTGTACGTCGGCCTGACGACGGCGCTCGGCATACGGCTCGGATAGGAATCTACATCATTCCTTGCGGGTCGACGTCGACGCTGATGCGGACATCCCCCGGCGGACCGGGGTGTGATCCGTGGTATGCCGTGAGCGCGGCCTGGATCGCGGAGTGAAGCTCACTCCCGTTCGGGTCGCCCGCGCGGCTTGTCTTTAGGAGGATATGGTACCGGTACTGGTTCCGGACTCTTGCGATGGCTGCGGGGGCCGGGCCGAGGACCTGGACTGACCTTGAAGCCTTTGAGAGAGCTCCCGCCACGGACTCCGCCCGCTCGATGACACGCTCCTCCGATTCGCCCTTCAGCTCGATGAGCGCCAGCCGTGAGAAAGGCGGATAGAACGCATCCCGCCGCTCGTTGATCTCCATCTCGAAGAACTTCCTGTAATCGTGCCCGACGACGAAGTTAAGACAGGGATGGTCCGGCCGGTGTGTCTGGACGAGCACACGTCCCGCAAGGGTGCTCCGGCCGGCTCTGCCCGCGACCTGTGTCAGGAGCTGGAACGTCCGTTCTGCCGCACGGAAGTCGGGGAGGAGCATCTGCGTGTCCGCCGACACGACGCCGACGAGTGTCACGCGCGAGAAGTCGAGGCCTTTTGCCACCATCTGTGTCCCGAGCAGGATGTCGATCGTTCCATCGGCAAACTGCTTCAACATCTTCGCGTGGCTTCCCTTGCGCGACGTCGTGTCGAGGTCCATCCGGAGGGTGCGTGCGGAAGGGAACGATGCGGCGAGCTCTTCCTCAATCCGCTGTGTCCCGGCGCCGCGGAACCGCAGTTGGACACCCCCGCACTGCGGGCAGACGGATGCGACCGGTTTCACGAATCCGCAGTAGTGACAGCGGAGATGTTTCTGCGGCGCGTGGTAGGTGAGGCTAACCCGGCAGTTCTCGCATAGCTCGACATACCCGCAATCCATGCATTCGACGAAGTGGGAGAAGCCGCGGCGGTTCTGAAGCAGGATCACCCCTTCGCCCCGTGCGATCCGAGATTCGATCTCGCCTCGCAGGCGCGCTGATAGGAACTGTTCTCCTTCTGCTTTCCGTCCCTTCGAGAGCGGCGCGCCTGTCCGCCATTCTTTTCTCATGTCAATGATCTCGACCGTCGGAAGCTGCGCCCTGTCGACGCGTTCTGGAAGTTCAAGAAGCCGGTGCCGGCCGATCACGGCGTTGTGGTATGTCTCGAGCGATGGGGTGGCTGACCCGAGGACGACAACCGCGGACGCGAGTTTCCCTCTCATGAGCGCGACGTCGCGAGCATGGTAGCGCGGCGAAGAGTCAAATGATTTGTAGGCAGCCTCCTGCTCTTCATCCACGATGATAGCGCCGAGGTTCGGGAGAGGTGCAAAGACCGCCGAGCGCGGGCCGATGACAATCCGGTAGCGCCCTGTGTGCGCGAGCCGCCAAGTGTCGTACCGCTCGCCGACCGACATGCGGCTGTGGAAGACACCCACCTCGTTGCCGAATTCCGCACGAAAGCGCGCGACGATCTGTGTTGTGAGCGAGATCTCCGGGACAAGGATGATCGCGCCCTTCCCCCGCCCGACTGCATGCCGCACGGCCTCAATGTACACCTGTGTCTTTCCGCTCCCCGTCACGCCGAACAGGAGGAATGAAGTGAAGGAGCCTTCGTCGAGCGAGCCGGCGATGGCATCCACCGCGGATTGTTGATGAGAGTTCAGTGTGAACGTCTGCAACGCATAGCTGTACGCGTTTTCGAACTCACGTGCGACCTCACGCAACGCGAGCCTGAGAGCGCTGAGTGCCTCAAGCTTTCCGAGAATACTCGCGGGAGCGTTAACTGAAGCGAGGAAGTCGCGTGCCCGAATTTCTCTTTCACCCCGGCCGAGCCGGGATCGGATCTCATCCAGGGCGCGGCGCATGAGTCGCTGGCGCGGCGGCAGGGTGTTGAGGAGGCCGTCGGCCACTTCCGCATTCTGTTCATCGAGTTCCACGTACTGCTCGATCTTCGGCTTTGCTTTCAGAGTAAGAGGCCGCTCCACAATCTCGACAATCCCCTGCCGGCTCAGCTTGTGAATCGCCGCATGGATGTGTCTGTTCGCGGTCTGCTGCGCCAGCGTTCTGAGACTCATTTCCTTGCCGGAAGAGAGAGCCTTGATGATTTTTCGCCCGACAGATGTGACCGATCGAAGCGCTTCGTTATCCGGCGGTCGTGCGAGCCGGACCGTCCGGCGGCTCTCCATGGCCATTCCCTGCGGCACCGCCGCCTTCAGGACCTCTCCCCACGATGCCATGTAGTACCGTGCAACCCACTCAGTGAGGGAGATGAGCTCGGGTAGGAAGACCGGAGCATCGTCAAGGATGTCGCGGATCATCTTGACATGTTCTACCGTCGGGCTCTCGCGGAAGCCCACGATAAACCCGGTCAACGTTCTTGCTCCGAACGGGACAAGGACACGGACTCCGCGCTGGGCCAGCGGCCGAAGCTCCGGGGGAATTTCATATGTGAAGAGCCTGTCGGGTGGCACTGGAAGGGCAATATCGGCGAAACGCGGAGTCATGAGGGAATCGCGTGCTGGAGAGCGCGGAGCTCCGCCTCGAGCTCACGGTAGACCTCGAGGATCGGGATCGAGCGATCGAGTGCGACTCTCGTGCCTGAAATAGTGTCTATGAATGCAACGGCCATAGGCTCCACGGTTGCTTGACTGTTCTTGAAGTGTCAGAGAACGTGTTCTTGTTCGAGTGCGTCGAGGAAGCGTTTTGTCGCACCCGTCCTGGCCTTGACAAACGATGCTGCGACTGAACCGGCCCGCTCCCTGAATCCGGGATCGCCGAAGATCTTCTCGAGTGTCCCGGAGAGCTCGGTGTCTGAATTCACGAGGAACGCCCCCCCTTCCTGGACGAGCCGGACGGCTTCCTGCGAATTGGTGATGTTGGGTCCCACGATAACCGGCACACCGAAGGCCGCGGGCTCGAGGACATTATGGACGCTTCCCTTGAAACTTCCCCCCACGAATGCCGCGGCTGCAAGACTGTAGAGCGAAAGGAGGATGCCGACGCTGTCGACGATGAGTATCTCCTCCCCTTCATATGAAGTGATCTGGGAGAATCGGAGGTACGTGAAATGAGAATTCAAGCCCGCTTCGATCCTGTCGAGATTCGATTCAGTCGGCTCGTGCGGAATGAGGATTGTCAGCATCGAAGGGAACTTCCCGCGGACCGCAGCGATGGCCGGGAGCACGACCGCCTCGTCCTCCTCCCAGCTGCTCCCGACGACGAAAATGAGTCGGCTTTGCGTGACCGCATTGGGGAGCGAAATCCGCCGCCGCGCGCTTTCTCTTGCCTGCCATACCCGGTCGAACCGCGTGTCTCCCATGACGGCGATCCTTCCGGCGGAAATTCCCAGACGCCGGAACCGTCCCTCATCGTCGGCGGAGATCGTAAGGATCCTCGCATCGCCGTACAGAGCCCTGAGGAAGCTTGCAGCAAGTGCACCTCGTCTGCGGCGCGGATTCACGGTGGCGCTTGCGACGAAGACGGGAATCCCCCTGCGGTTGAGCGCGGCGATGTGGTTGAACCAGAGGTCGTAGCGAATGAAGATCGCGGCGCGAGGGCGGATGAGATCAACGAAACGCCGGGCGTCTGCAGGCCGGTCGAGGGGGATATAGGAGAGAAGATCGGCCTGCTTGAACCCTCTCGCGTGTTCATAGCCTGAAGGGGAGAAGAATGTAACGACCACCTTCGCCGAAGGGTTTCGTTCCTTGATTGCAGCCACGACTGGCTTTCCCTGCTCGAACTCTCCCAGGGATGAAACATGGACCCAATACCAGGGGCTTCCGGCAGGATACTTTCGAATCTCACGTTCCAGCCGGATGAAAAGATCCCTTCTCCCTTCGAACCCTCTTCGGATCTTCCCGTTCACCACTGATGCGGCCTTGAAGAAAACGAGGAGAACGGGGACCGCGACAGCGTTATAGAGAAGACGCCAGATCCGGGATGACAGCTTCAATTTTACCTCATAACCGATGAGAGCCGAGAACGTGTGCGACGGCATCGAGGACGTCGTCCACGCCGATCTCCCGCATGCATCTGAAATGCCCCAGCGGGCAATGATCCCCCCCGATGTGTGAACAAGGCCTGCAGTTGAGCTCGGCTCGCTCGATCACGATGTCTTCCGGCCCCTGGGGGAAGAAACCGAACTCCCTGACCGTGGGCCCGAAGACGGCCACGACGGGGCGCTTGCGTGCCGAAGCCATGTGCATGAGACCGGTGTCATTTGTCACGAGCACGGTGCAGTCGTCCATAAATGACGCGCTCTCAAGAAGTGAGAGCCGCCCGGCAAGATTCGCGATCTGATCGTCAGATGCGCCGGCGCTCCGAATTGCCTCTTCAATTCGCGCACAGCGCGCAGCGTCCTCGGGACCGCCGAAGAGGTAGATCCTGACTCCGAGTTCCCTCACAAGCCGTGATCCGACCGAGGCGAAACGATCCTCCAGCCACATCTTTGTCCCATGCTTTGCCCCGGGGGCGAGACCGACGATCGGGCGATTGACTGTGAGGACCGGTGCGTGTGAGCGCGCAGCAAGCCAGACATCGTCGGGAATGTGAAGTTCAAGCCCCGGGTCAGCCAGCGCGGTGACGTGCCGAATCGTCCGAAGGTAGCGCTGGGTCACCGGAGGAGCGGCGCGAAGGAGGTTGATTTTGAACCGCACAAGGAGCCAGCGTCGAAGCGTGAACTTCCTAGCCACCCTGAGCGATCTGCCGACGCGCCACCTGAGCAGCCGGCTCCGAAGGGAGTCGTGGAGGTCATAGACGGCGGCGTACGCGTTCTTGCGCAGGCTCCGGCGAAGACGCAGGATCCCTTGCACTCCCTTCCGGACATCCAGATCGTACAGGGTGGAGACTGACGGATTCCAGCGCACGAGATCTGCATACTCCGACCGGACGACGACATCGACGTCGGGTGCGTTCACATCCTGTTTCAGAGCCCGGAGGAACGGGGAGGCAAGGATGATGTCTCCAATGGAACTCAGTCGGATGACCAGAACTCTTTCCAGGGCAGTCCCATGCGGTTAGAGAAGAACGGGAATACAAAAGTTTACCATTTTTGCACATGATTTCCAAGATGAGACATCCACACGTCACGAGACCCAGGAGTCTTCGGCAGAGTGCTGCGCTGGCCGGGCGTCACCTGAACCCTGAGCGAGGTAACGTCAAAGCATCATTCTGAGGGAGAGAAGCGGGCGAAGAATCCCTCGCGCTAAGGGTCTCTCGTTTCGCCCGGGAGGCTGGGTGGGAAGAGGTTTTGCATTTTTCGTCCGATGTTCGTAAATTGAATGTTGTGAAATTTGCCCGATGCGTTACGTCCAGGGTACTCCGCTTTCCGACGATGCACCGCAGGCCCAAGCGGCGGGTTGCGGTCGGCACGGCGGAGAAAGCGGCGCTGCTGGCAGGGAGCGCAGAAGGTTCACGCCGCACGACCCGTCAGCCCAACAACCTCTAAAGTGTCCCACTCAGACTGGGGCACTTTTTTTTTGACAATGGCGAAATCGACACCGACAGTCTCGGACATTCACTCCATCATAGAGTCATGGGCTCCGGGGCAGACCGCGTGGGAGGAGGACAACGTTGGACATCTTGTCGGCCGCAAGGATGCACCTGTAAGACGGCTCCTCCTGGCGCTCGATCTAACGGAGGAGATCGTCGCTGAGGCTCGGCGCGCGAGAGTACAGCTCATCGTCACACACCATCCCGTCATCTTCCATCCGGTCTCATCCGTTACCGATTACGATCGCACCGGCCGCCTCCTCCTTCAGTTGATCGAGGAGGGGATTTCCGTTGTTTCAGCCCACACGAACCTCGACTTCGCTCGTCACGGCGTGAGCGAGTCGCTCGCCCTCATCCTCGGCCTCGGCTCCATTCGCATTCTGCACGCCGGAGAGGGGAAGCTCGAGAAGGTCGTCGTGTTCGTGCCGAAGAGCCATGCCGATGTGGTGGCCGACGCGATGGCAAAGGCGGGTGCTGGCTCTCTCGGAGAGTATGACGACTGTTCATTTCGTGTTGAAGGAACGGGGACATTCACACCGTCGAGCCATGCGAATCCGTACATCGGCCGGGCCGGGGAGATGGAGCGCGTGGAGGAAGTACGGATTGAAATGATCCTCCCATCCTGGAAACGGGGCGGGGTTCTCGCCGCGATGAGATCTGTTCATCCGTACGAGGAGGTGGCATACGACGTTTACGACCTTTCAAACCCGAATCCATACTACGGGGCCGGCACAATCGGAACACTTCCCCGTCCGTTGACGCAGGATGCATTCCTGCGACATGTCCGCCGCAAGCTTCGTGCGGCGCATCTCCGTTTCGTACGGGGGCGCACTGCGCTGATCGAACGAGTAGCTGTCTGCGGCGGTGCGGGATCCGACCTTGTCGGCGAAGCGGTTCGCCAGCACGCCGATGCCCTTGTGACGGCTGACGTCAAGTACCACACGTTCCTGGATGCGGAGGGCTGCCTCACACTGGTCGATGCGGGACATTTCGAGACGGAGTCGGTGGCGATCTCCCCCCTTGCACGCCGCCTTAAGGAGGAACTCCGCCGTCAGGGGTGGGTCGTCTCGGTTCAGTTGTCGAAATACATGAAGAATCCGGTTCAGTGGCTTTGAATAGGGAAAGGGAGAGCACATTGAAAGAACGCTTGAGCAGGCTGTACGCACTGCAGAAGGTGGACAGCAGTCTGAATGAACTTCAGGAGATGAAAGGGGACCTTCCGGAGACTGTGAAATCCCTTGAATCACGCCTGGGCGAGATGGGAGCTGCCGTCAAAGCGCTTGATGAGACTATCACCGGAGCGCTCATCGAGCGTGACAGGAGCGACCTCGAGGCCGCGGAGCTGCGGGAGAAGATCGAGCGGGACAAGGATCGGCAGTATCACGTTCGCTCAAACAGGGAGTACGATGCCCTCACGAAGGAGATCGACGAGGCGGTGGCGCGAAGCAGCGAGCTTGAGAAAGCGATGGACACTCTTGCAGACAAGGCGCGCCTCGCCCGCGAGGACAAGGAGAAGCTCGAGGAGCAGCGCCGCGAGGTCGAGACGGAGCTCATGGAGCGCCGCAAGGAACTCGAGTTGATCTCGAAGAGCACTGAAGAGGAAGAACTCAACCTCCAGCACGAGCGTGAGAAGCTTGTTCACCGGATCAAGAGAGAGAGGGAAGAAGACCTCAGGGAATACGAGAGGATACGGCCTGCGAAGGGAGGAGTCGCGGTTGTGCCGATCCGGAGAGGTGCGTGCGCGGGCTGTTACAGCGCGGTGCCGCCGCAGCGCATCCTCGAGATCAGGGCCAGCGAGCGGATGTACTCGTGCGAGCACTGCGGCCGCATCCTCATCTCCGATGAAGTTGCGGAGAACAGCGCGGACGTTCGATGAGACTCCGCGCCTACATTGACGGCGCTTCCCGCGGCAACCCGGGTGAGAGCGGGATCGCCCTTATCCTCAAGGACGAATACGGCCGCCTTCTCTTTGCCGCGGGCGAGTACGTTGGAGCAATGACGAACAACGAGGCCGAGTATACGGCGCTGGAGAGATGTCTTGAGACAGTGGAGATCCTCCTGCCGCGGCCGGCAGACGTCACGATTCACTCCGACAGCGAGTTGATCGTGCGCCAGGTGAACAAGGAGTACGCCACGCGGGAACCGAACCTGAAAGCCATGCGCGACCGTGTCTGGAAGAAGGCCGGGGCCCTGACAGAAGCCGGCTGGGGAATCCAGTTGAAACGCATCCCTCGAGAAGAGAACAAGGATGCGGATGCGCTCGTGAACAGGGCTGTCGATTGGAAGCTCAGGTTTCCTGCCCCGCCCCGGAAGACATCGGCCGCGCGCACGCGAAAGCAACGCAGCACGGGTGATGATGTCGACGCAGCCGTTGCGGCGAGGCGGAAGCCCTGATCGAAGGTTTTCCCTTAGACGTTCTTTTCATATATTTCTACAAGGCCACGAGAGGTCAGGCAGCCGTGGTCCGCAAGGGCCAAGGAAAGTCCGAACTCCACAGGGCAGGATGCCCGGTAACACCGGGGTTCTCGCTGCGTTACGCGCGGCGGGAAACGGAAAGTGCCACAGAAAACATACCGCCCACCTGCGGCCGGTCATGACCCGCCTCTGGTGAGTAAGGGTGAAAAGGCGCGGGCTCCGTCAGGAGCCCGGTCCGCCGGCCGCGAGGCAAGCGGACAGGTAAGAGCTCACCGCCTCTGTGGTAACGCAGAGGGCACGGCAAACCCCATCCGGAGCAAGACCAAGCAGGAAGGACCCTCGCTTCCCTCCGGGGAAGGGAGGACGAAGTGGCGCCGCTTCGCTTTCGTCCGCCGTTGGTGGATCAAGATCTGCCGTTGGTGGATCAAGATCCGCCGGAGGTGGACGAACGGACTTCCGGGTAGGTCGCTTGATTCCATCGGTAACGGTGGAACCAGAGAAATGGCTGCCTCTCCCCGTATGATCGACACGCGGGGACAGACAGAATTCGGCTTATCGATCCTCGTGGCCGTGAATGTTCGAGGCGGCGCGCTTCAGGGAGTGTCCCTGCAAGCGCGCAGCCTTCGCTTTTCGCGAAAGTCCGTCGTTTGATTGACGGGGAGCAAGTGTTGCATTACCGCTGGACCATTCTTGAGCCGCCCGACCCTGTTCGACTGAAGGGACTGGCCGCCGAGATACAGACAACTGAGACGATCGCCCGGGTTCTCATGAATCGGGGCATCGAGACGTTCGAGTGTGCCCGGGACTTCTTTCGCCCCGACATCTCAATGCTCCATGACCCGTTCCTCATGGACAGCATGCACGCGGCAGTCGACCGGGTCCTTCGGGCGTTGGAGCAGCGCGAAAAAATCCTTGTCTTCGGCGATTACGACGTTGACGGAACGAACGGCGCCGCCATGCTCATGCTCTTCCTGCGCGACATCGGCGCCGATGTGATCGTTCACATCCCCAATCGCGCGCAGGAAGGGTACGGCGTCTCAAAGGTCGGCATCGATCGAGCCTACCGCGAACACGCGACACTCATCGTGGCGGTGGATTGCGGCATTACCGCCGTCGACCAGGTCGGGTATGCGCGCTCCCTCGGCATCGAAGTTGTGATTTGCGACCACCATGAGCCGGGAGAGCGACTGCCGGCCGCCTGCGCTGTGCTTGATCCGGTGAAGCCCGGGTGCGCCTACCCGTTTCGTTATCTGAGCGGGTGCGGTGTGGGATTCAAGCTTGCGCAGGGCATCGCAAAGACCCTCGGTCGGCCGGAGCTCCCGAACAAGTATCTCGATTTCGTAGCCCTCGCGACGACGGCGGATATCGTGCCGCTCGTCGGCGAGAACAGAGCGCTCGTGAAGCTCGGGCTTGATCTCATCAACACCGATCCTCGGCCTGGGATCCGAGCTCTCCTTGAGACTGCAGGCGTCCAGCTCGGCAGCGTGCAGACCGAACAGGTTGCCTTTGTCATTGCTCCGCGCATTAACGCGGCCGGAAGGCTGGGTGATGCGGCTCGCGCCGTCGATCTCCTCGTCAGCACCGATCCCGTTGCGGCACGCCGCTGCGCCGAAGAGCTTGAGCAAGAGAACAGGAACCGCCGCAGGATTGACAAGGAGACGTTTCTGAGCGCCCAGGCGCTTGTCGAGGAGTTCCTCGATTTTGAGAAAGACTCGGCGATTGTGCTCCACCAGGAACAATGGCACCCTGGTGTCATCGGTATCGTCGCGGCGCGGCTCGTGGAGAAGTACTACCGGCCGACCATCATGATGACGACAGTGAAGGGTGTCGCGAAGGGATCGGCGCGGAGCATTGCAGGGTTTGACATCTACCAAGCGCTCCGGAAGGTGGAGGACAAGATGATCGAGTTCGGCGGGCATAAGTATGCCGCCGGACTGAGCGTCGAGCTTGCACGGCTCGATGAGTTCAAGGAAGCGTTCAACCAGGCTGTCAAGGAACTCCTCCCGGAGGAGCTTCTTACGCCCGAGCTCAGGGTCGATGCGGAGGTTTCGCTCGGAGAGCTGACACCAAAGTTCGTCCGTATCATCGACCGTTTCGGGCCGTTTGGATCGCAGAACACTCGTCCCGCGTTTGCCGCCCGAAGCGTGGAGCTTGTCGGCGAACCGCGAATCGTGGGGAAGAACCACCTGAAACTGAAACTGCGGCAGAACGGACGCGTCTTCGACGCAATCGGTTTCAAGCTTGGGGGACTCCTTGGGGAGATCGACCGCTCGAAGCGGACGCTCGATATCGTGTTCTCTATCGAAGCCGCGGACAACGGCTGCTATGCGCGACCGCCGCTCGGAGTCCAGGGGATGCAGTTCCAGCCAGAGGAGCACCTGCAGTTGAGGATCAAGGACTTACGTTAACCGACAACCTGCCGCCGGCGGGGAGAGAAGCAGAGGAAGGAGACTGTCATGTCCGGACATTCGAAGTGGGCGAAGATCAAGCACGGAAAGGCCGTCACCGACGCAAAGCGCGGACGCGTGTTCACTCGGCTTATCAAGGAAATCACCGTTGCCGCCAGATCGGGGGGCGGCGATCCTGCCGGAAACCCCCGTCTGCGGCTTGTCATCCAATCGGCAAAGGCGAACAATATGCCGGCCGAGAATATCACCCGTGCAGTCAAGCGCGGGACAGGCGAGCTTCCCGGCGTCTCCTACGAAGAGGTGACCTACGAAGGGTATGCGCCGGGGGGTGTGGCGCTCCTCATCGAGGCTGTCACGGACAGCCGCAACCGCACCGTATCCGAGCTCCGTCATCTTCTCTCCCGCAACAACGGCAGCCTCAGCGAGGCTGGGAGCGTGGCATGGATGTTTCACAAGAAGGGTACCATCGTCGTCCCGAAAGCCGGATACAGTGAGGACGACATCCTCTCCATCGTTCTCGACGCCGGCGCCGACGACATGCAATCAGATGGGGAGAGTTTCGAGATCATCACCTCCCCCCACAACTTCGAGCCGGTGAAGAAAGCACTCGAGGGCAAAGGGGTGAAGGTTGAGAACGCAGGGCTTGAGATGGTCCCGCAGAACACGGTCCGCGTCGAAGGGAAGGAGGCCGAGCAAGTTCTTAAGCTCATCGAGTCGCTCGAGGACCATGAAGACGTTCAGCACGTCTACGCGAACTTCGATATCGACGAGAAAGTCATGGCGTCCTTCGGAGGCTGACCGTTGCCCTCCGAATCAACCGGGAAGTCTTCCGGGTTCCGAACGGTGCTTGGTGTGGACCCGGGAACGCGGATCACGGGCTACGCGATCATCCGGAAGAGGGGGGGAAGGGTGCGTGCCCTGGAGTTCGGGGCGATACGCACCGCGCCTGAGGGGATGCCTGGGCGCCTCGCGATCATCTACGAAGGTATTGTTGCCCTTATCCGGAAATTCTCTCCCGATGAGTTCGCAATAGAGACGGCGTTCTACGGGAAGAACGCTCAGTCCGCTCTCAAGCTCGGCCACGCGCGAGGAGTGTCGATCCTGGCCGCCGTCCTCGCGGGCATGCCGACATCCGAATACTCACCGAGGGAGGTGAAGAAGGCAGTCACCGGGAGCGGCTCGGCCTCAAAACAACAGGTCCGGTTCATGGTTCAGCAGATACTCGGACTCCCCTCCTCGGAGGCGAGCGGTGGGAAGCGGACACCGGGAGTGTACGATGCCTCCGATGCCCTGGCAGTTGCGCTGTGCCATCTGCAGCGGCCTGATGGCTTCGTCCAGCGCGCCCGCACCTCCCGCCGCAGGCGGACGGACGCGTGGGATGATTTTCTCCGTAAGCATCCCGAGCGGGTCCTCCCGCCGCGCGGAGGACGCCCATGATCACATTCCTGCGCGGCCTCCTGTCCGAGAAGTCTCCGGCCGAAGTGACGCTTGACGTGGGCGGCATCGGCTTTTCCGTCTTCGTCCCGCTCTCGACGTACGATGCGCTCGCTGGCACCGGCACCGAAGTGACGCTCTTCACGTATCATCACGTCCGGGAAGACGACGAGCAAATCTACGGTTTCCTGACCAAGCGGGAGCGTGACATGTTCACGACGCTCCTCAACGTCAACGGGATCGGACCGAAGATGGCTCTCGGCCTCCTGTCGCGTCTCAGTGTAGATGAGATCGCTTCGAGCGTATCTGCCGGCAATGTCGCAGCGCTCCAGCGCGCGCCCGGAATCGGGCGTAAGATCGCGGAACGGATGGTGATGGAGCTGCGCGACCGCATGCCGAAGTCCGTCGAGGCGGGTACCGGGGCCGGTGTGTGGTTGGGATTGTTCGCCGAAGCGATGGAGGCGCTGATCGCTCTCGGAATGACGCGCGCGCAGGCGGAGGTATCTCTCCGTTCCGCCGCCAAGTCGATCGTTCCGCCAGAGGCTGATGCAATGACGGTCGAACTCCTTGTGCGGACATCCCTGGCGCAGAGGAACAAGTAGCCTCCCTTTGCGATTCTCTGGCTGAGTTGGTAAATTCTCTTATTCTGTCGACACGTGAAAACGGGATACGCGACGATCTATGCTTCGAAAATCCGCTGCGACATCACCCGAACGGACCGACGTCGACTCTGAACTCGAGCAGAAGCTTCGGCCGTCGAACTTTGAAGAGTTCATCGGCCAGCCCAAGCTTGTCTCGAACCTGAAGATTTTCGTCGCCGCGGCGAAGCAGAGGGGAGAAGCACTTGACCATGTCCTCCTCATCGGGCCTCCCGGACTCGGGAAGACGACACTCGCGGGGATCATCGCGCGTGAAATGGCGTCGCGGCTTCGTACGACCACCGGTCCTGTCCTCGAACGTGCCGCCGACCTGGCGGGACTCCTCACGTCACTTGAGAAAGGGGATGTCCTCTTCATCGATGAGATCCACCGGCTAAACCCGGCGGTCGAAGAATACCTCTACCCCGCGATGGAGGATATGAAGCTCAACATTATCGTCGACTCCGGACCGAACGCGCGGAGCTACGAGATTTCGCTCCAGCCATTCACCCTTGTCGGTGCCACGACACGAGCCGGACTCCTTTCGGCACCGCTCCTTTCACGGTTTGGCGTTGTCGCGCGCCTTGACTATTACCCGATTGAGAACCTCCAGGCGATCGCCCGCCGCTCCTCCAGCATTCTCGACGTACCGCTCACTGCGGACGGCGCCGCAGAGATAGCGGCGCGCTCGCGCGGCACTCCTCGCATTGTGAACCGGCTTCTCCGCCGCTGCCGCGATTTCGCCCAGGTGGATGAGCGGCTCGAGCATTTCAACGGGACGGTCACACAGGAGGTCGCGCGTTACGCGCTCGCGGCCCTCGATGTCGATGAGCTGGGACTCGACGAGATGGACAAGCGCATTCTCACCGTGATCATCGAGAAGTTCCACGGCGGCCCCGTCGGCCTGAACACCGTCGCGGTCGCCGTCGGCGAGGATTCGGGAACCGTTGAGGAGGTCTACGAGCCCTATCTGATCCAGGCCGGACTCCTTCAGCGGACCCCGCGGGGGCGGGAGGCCACAGTCGACGCATACCGGCATTTCGGCAAATCGTTGCCGAAACGGACAGCGGAACGGGACTTCTTCAGCTCTTCAGGCGGCGACCCGAAGGTGTAGCAGAGCTTGCCCGCTTCCCTCACCCGAAGCCGACATTCACATCTGCGGATGATACCATGGTAGGAAACACGTTTAAATTCGACCGTACATACGTCGGCCACCTTCCGGCCGGGGCCGACCTCTATGAATCGCTCACGGCTGTCGCACACGAGGAGAACATACGCGCGGGACGGATCACAGGGATTGGCGCTGTGACACACGCCGTCGTCTCCTACTATGACCAGGCATCGAGGAAGTACGGCTCCGTTGACATCGACCACGGCATGGAGATTCTCAGCCTCGTCGGGAACATCTCGATCAAAGACGGGAAGCCGTTCGTCCATGCTCACATCACGCTCGCCGACCACGACGGCCGTGCGTTCGGGGGGCACCTCATGCCGGGGACACTCGTCTTTGCGTTCGAAGTCTTCATCGATGTGTTCAAAGGCGAGGATCTCGTCCGCACGCCGCATGAAGAGACCGGACTTGCCCTCTGGCAGCGCGGTGACCTCCTCGTCCCGGCCAGGCGCACGGTGAAATGAGCCGCCGCTCGACTCCGCTTCCGCGTTCTTTCTATGCCCGGCCGACGCTGACGGTCGCCCGCTCTCTTCTTGGGACACACATTGTCCGAAGGCTGAACGGCCGCAGACTCGTTGGGAAGATCGTCGAAGTGGAAGCATACATCGGCTTCGACGATCCGGGAAGCCATGCCTACCGCGGCGAGACGAAACGGAATGCCGTCATGTTCGGTCCGCCGGGTCGTGCCTATGTCTACTTCACCTACGGAATGCATTTCTGTTTCAACGTTGTGACCGAGCGCGAGGGGTTTCCGGCCGCCGTGCTTCTCCGCGCCGTCGAGCCGGAAGAGGGGATCGAAGTGATGAAGAAGCTGCGCGGCCGGCCCGGCAACGATGTGGACGTTGCAAACGGACCCGCGAAGTTCTGCCAGGCTTTTGCCATCGACCGGGGATTCAACAACGAGGACCTGCTTGGGGACACCTTGTTCATCTTGCCGGTGGGGAGCAGGTTGGCCGACGATGCGATTGAGTCAACGCCGAGGGTGGGTCTACGAGAGGGGGTCGAGTTCCCGTGGCGGTTCTACATCAAAGGGAATCCGTACGTGAGCAAAGGGAAGCCGCTCACTTCGTCGCGGTCCTCTTCTTCGCATCCCGTCCCGAGGCTGGCCGTGTGGGACGCAGCTTCCGTGACTCAAGGACGTCGCGGACGGTGACGCCGATGTCGGCGGGCGAGTCGACGACATGGATCCCCGCCTCCCGCAAGGCCGCCATCTTCTCCGCCGCCGTCCCCTTTCCCCCGGAGATGATGGCGCCCGCGTGGCCCATCCGCCTTCCCGGAGGCGCAGTGCGCCCGGCGATGAATCCGATGACCGGCTTTATGAACTCTTCTTTGATGTACGCTGCAGCCTCTTCCTCGGCCGTCCCGCCGATCTCTCCGATTATCACGACCGCTTCAGTCTCCGGATCCTCCTTGAAGAGCTTGAGGGCATCGATGAAGCGTGTTCCGACGACCGGGTCGCCGCCGATCCCGATGCAGGTCGACTGCCCGAGTCCAAGCGATGTGAGCTGCGCCACCGCCTCGTACGTGAGGGTTCCGCTCCTTGAGATGACACCGATGTGTCCCCTGGTGTGGATGAAGCCGGGCATGATGCCGACCTTTGCCTTTCCCGGGGAGATGATGCCGGGGCAGTTCGGCCCGATGAGGCGCGTCCCCTTCCTCTGGAGATAGTCGTAGACCGCCACCATATCGCTCGCCGGAATTCCCTCGGTGATGCAGACGATGAGTCCGATGCCGACATCGGCTGCCTCAACGATGGCGTCCTTTGCGGAGGCAGGGGGGACGAAGATCACCGATGTGTTTGCCCCGGTCTCCGCCACGGCGGACGCGACGGTGTCGAAGACCGGAATCCCCTCGTGGATCACTCCTCCTTTTCCCGGCGTTACACCTGCGACGACTTTCGTCCCGTATTCAACCATCTGCTTTGCGTGGAAAGTTCCTTCACCTCCCGTGATCCCCTGGACGACGAGGCGCGTCGTTTCATCGATAAGGATGCTCATGGCGGACTCTCTTCTTTGAGGACAGTCTCAATGGATGTTCGCTCCAAGCCCGCCTTTGGCCCGCCGAGGGCGCGCTTGAAGCGGGTTGGGTTGTCACTTGTACAGCAAGTACTTCTCACGGGTCTTCACGAACTTCTCAGTCCCCTCGCGGAACTTCTCGATGGAAGTGCAGGGACAGTCGTTCCGGTCAAGTGCGTCGATGAAGAACGAACTCCCGGTCAGCGTGGCGAAACCACGGTTGTGGTATTCCCATCCCGGGGTCTGTGCGTGAACGGCGTGCGCGAGCTTGATGAAAATATCTGTTGGACGAATGATGTCGCGGTTCGTCACCTCAATCCGGATGCCCGAGCATTTCTTCCCACTGTACTCGCTCGACCTCGGCGTGAACTCGATCGGGTAGAAGTGGGCACCGGCGAAGTAGACCGCGTTCATCGTGTCGGCGAGCGCCTTCCCGTCGAGGTAGGGGGCACCGTAGACTTCAAACGGCATGTCGGTGCCTCGTCCCACCGAGAGGTTCGTTGCCTCGAGGGGGCAGAGTCCGGAATAGAGGAGAGCTTCCGTCAGGTTCCGTATGTTCGGCGACTGGTTGACCCAGCGCAATCCTGTGGCATCATACCAGTCGGATCGCCGGTAGTTCTCGCACGGGACGACGATGAGGTCCGCGCGGACGCATCCTTCATCATTGTAGTGGCGCGCGAGCTCGCCGACCGTGAGCCCGTAGCGAGTCGGGATCGGATAGTAGCTCGTGAAGGAGCGAAGCGAGTCCACCGAAAGATCCCCTTCGACAATGTCCCCGCGAACCGGGTTCGGACGATCGAGGATGACGAAAGGAATGTGGTGTCTCGCCGCCTCCTCCAAACAGTATCCCATCGTGGAGATGTATGTGTAGTACCGCGAGCCGACATCCTGAATGTCGTAGACGAGGGCGTCGATGTGCTTCAGCATTGCATCGGTGGGCCGCCGCACCTTCCCATAGAGGGAGTAGACCGGGATTCCGGTATGCACGTCGATGGTGTCGGAGATTCCCTCGCGGTCCTCGACGCCGCGGATCCCGTGCTCGGGACTGAAGAGCGCGATGAGCTTCACGCCCGGAGCGTTGAAAAGGACATCGATCGTGCTCCTTCCGTCCCGTGCGATACCTGTCTGGTTCGTGATGAGTCCCACGCGCTTCCCCCTGAGAACGTCGAACCCGCGCTTCTCCAGGACGTCGATGCCGCTGAGCGTGTTCCGGTTTGTCGGCCCCGAAGCCAGCGCCGTTGAGACGAACACGAGCGATGCGAAGATGAGATTGGGGAGATACCTGTTCGGTGTGAGGTTGGGCGGTTGAACGTTCATAGGATCAGGCGGTCGTCGTCAGAAAATGTCCGGTGCGGAGGAGAGACATCTCGTCGAACTGCTTCCCCAGGATCTGCAGGCCGATGGGGAGGCCGTCGCGGCTCTTGCCGGCCGGCACGCTCAGTCCGGGGAGGCCGGCAAGGTTTGCCGACGTAGTGAAGACGTCGGAAAGGTACATCTGAAGAGGATCGTCGACCTTCTCACCCAGGCGGAACGCCGTTGTCGGCGTCGTCGGCGTGATGATGATGTCGACCTTCCCGAAGGCTTTGTCGAAGTCCTCCTTGATGAGCCGGCGGACTCTTTGCGCCTTGCGGTAGTAGGCGTCGTAGTAGCCTGCGGAGAGAACGTAGGTGCCGAGCATGATGCGCCGTTTCACTTCGGGGCCAAACCCTTCGCTGCGGGATTTCGTATACATCTCAACGAGATCCTCGGCCGAGTCGGTCCTGTGTCCGTAGCGGGCGCCGTCGTACCGTGCGAGGTTCGACGATGCTTCGGCTGTCGTGAGGACGTAGTAGGTCGCGATGGTGTACTCGGTGTGGGGAAGCGTCGTGTTCACGAGTGTGGCGCCGTTGTTCTCGAGGAGCGCAAGCTTCGCCTCGACGGCAGACCTGACCTCTGAGTCGAGTCCGCCGC